>DMNP01000168.1 GCA_003452695.1 Eggerthellaceae bacterium | reverse complement strand
AAGCTGGACCCGCAGACCGGCGAGGTGCTGTGCAAATCGGTGGCGATGATGGACGGCCTGCTGAAGGAAGACGGCACGCTGGACCCGGGCGTGGACGAAGACGGATGGTTCCATTCGGGCGACGTGGCGCGCATGGACGACGATGGCAACTACTACATCGTCGGCCGCATAAAGGACATCGTCATTCGCGGCGGCGTGAACATCTTTCCCGCCGAGGTGGAAAACGCCTACCAGCAGCACGAAGGCGTGGCCGAAAGCTGCCTGGTGGGCTATCCCGACCCGGAGCTGGGCGAGCGCACGTGCCTGTGCGTGGTGGAAAAGGACGGCTGCGACGCGTCGGCCTCCGATTTGCGCGCGTGGGCCAAGGGGCGTCTGGAGAAGTGCAAGATTCCCGACGTCGTCATGAAGATGGACCGCCTGCCGCGCCTGGCAAGCGACAAGACCGACAAGGCTGCGCTGCGCAGAACCGTGTTGGAAGCGATGAAGCAAAGCGGCCGCGATGCCGCACGACGATAGGGGTTGTCAATGGAACAGACCGATGGCCAAAAGCGCGTCATAAACCTGGTCGATGCGTTCTGCGACGAGCACTTCGACGAACCGTCCATAAAGCAGTGGTGCCGCTCGCGTGGGCTGCCCACGCGCGTGTACGACGCCTTCTATGCAAGCGATCTGGCAGGCTACGTGCTGCCGCGAAGCGTCGGCGGCAACGACTGCCCGTTCTTGGACCGTGTCACGCTTATCATGGCCATGGTGCGTCGCGCCGGCGCATCGTTGCCGTTCCAGTCGGACATGACGGCGCTCGCGCTGTTGTCGTCCATGCGCCAGGTATCGCAGGATGAAATCGTGGAAGACCTGTATTCCCACACGGGCCGCGTGCTGTTCTCGCAGGCCTTCACCGAACCGAACGCCGGCACCGACACGCAAGCCGTGCGCACGCAGGTCACCTCCGAGGCCGACGGCATCTACCTGGATGGCGAAAAGACTTACGTCAGCAGCGGCGAGTTCGCCGACAACACGCTGGTGTTGGCCCGCGACCCGATGTTCGGCCAGATGGACGGCGGCATGTCGCTTTGGCTCGTGCCCGTGCGCAGCGAAGGCGTGTCCACCATGCCGCTGAACACCATCGGCCAGGACATGCTGGCCTCGGCGTCGCTTACCTTCGACCACGTGAAGCTGAACCCCGAATGGCAGATTCAGACCGAAGGCAAGCTGAACGCCATGATGAAGCGTCAGTTCGGCCTGGGGCGCGTGCTGGTGTGCGCGTCCAGCGCCGGGCTTGCGTTGGCCGCCTTGGACGACGCGGTGGTGCATGCGGCCGAGCACACGGTGAAGGGCCGACAGCTGGTCAGCCTGCCTCAGATTCAGGAGAAGCTGGCCGACATGGAATCGCGCGTGCGCACCATCCTGGCGCTCACGTTCCAGGCCGCGCGTTCCGCCGACCGCGATTCCCGCGATTTCGACCTGGACACCGCCCTTGCCAAGCGCACGGTTCCCTCCCTTGCGGTGCAGGTGGCATCCGACGCCCTGCAGGTGTTCGGCGGCATCGGGTATACCGACCAGACGCGCGTGTCGCGCATCTGGCAGGATTGCCGCGGCAACCAGATAGCCTGGGGCACCGACGAGGTGATGGCCCGCGTGGTGGCCAAGGCCATCGTGCGCAAGGCGGGCACGCGGCGCTGGTAGGCCCGGTGTTTTAGGTACAGCCATTCAAGCCGGTTTTCGGATGCCGTTTTTTTGGCGGTTTTGCATCAAGGTGCTGCATCGACGTTGTTCGCGTTCGACGTTGATTCATGCGTTTGGAACACATAACCTCCTAGAGGCAACGGGGAAGGCGACGTTGCATCCGTATGCGGTTATCCCCAAGCAAGCCCGCATGCGGTTTGCATCATCCCCGCCGTTAATAGGCTTCCGTCGTCTTCCTCGTGTAGAAGAAACGTGTCGGCAAACGCGCTGGCCTTAGGGTTCTTGTTCGGGTGGCGCGAAACTATCGCTTTGGAATTCGCCATTGCTGTGTTGCCACAGGTAGATAGACAGCATGAGAAACAATCGATTTTCGGGATCATCCAGGTCGCTGGTGATTAGCGACCTTATTTTATCCAGACGATAGTTCACGGAGTTGCGGTGCAGAAACAAAGTGTCTGCCGTGCGCGAGTTGTTGCGCTCGCAATCGAGGTAAACCTTCAAGGTCATGGCAAGCTCCGAGCCGTTCTCTGCGTCGTGGGTTAAAAGCGCGCGCAGGTCGTCGTGTATAAGGAAGTCCGCGTCGGTGTTCTTCAAGAGCGTCGAGAACAGAATGTCGAGTCGGTAATCTTCAAAGCGGTACAAGAGCGATACCGTGTCGTTGTCCAACCCGGTCTGCATCGTGATAGAAGCGCGCTTGTAGAGCGATTTCAGAGAGTCGAACGAATGTCCGAGGTCGCTTAGGGCGGATTTCCAGCCAAAACGCTCGCAGAGGTGCACGATGGTGTCTTCGACGGAAATGGCTTCTGGCTTGTTCGCATTTATCACGCATACGAGCCTGTCGTCGAACATGAATGCCTTGCTCGAGGAAAGGTTGTCCTCGATTGCCTGAATTTCAGCCGGAGAAGCCGATGACGAGCCGTTGTCCTGGTGCGGAGCTATCGGTTGGAACAAAACGATGCGATAGTGGTCGCTCTTGCGCCACGAGAGCAGCTTCAGCAAGTAGTCGGTTTCGGAGGCATTGCGCGGGGCGCTGGTAAGCTGGCTTACGAGCAGTGGCTCGAAGGGGCGCCCCGTGGAAGAGTACGACAGCGAAGAGAGGTTCAAGTACGCTTCGAGCAGATTCCCGAATTGCTCGAGTATTTCGATGTCGAATATTTCCTGGTCGGGATAGGTTTCAACGATGAACAGGTGACCGAACACGTCGCCCTGACAAAAGATTGTCTTGCTCACAAACGGCGTATGAAATGTGCTGCTATCGAACAGCCATGCATCGTGGCGCTCGTTAACCTCGTCGAGTTCTCCGCTCGTTATGAACTTGGAAAGAATCTCTACAGGATGGCGCCCGATCTCTGTTTGCATGCGCCAGGAGCTGCTCGAAGCGTAAAGCGTGTCGTCCTCCTTGATGGCCAGTGTGCGGAAACCGGCGTCGGCATAATAGAACGGGTTAATCGTAACGTGAGACAAGAGGGGCACGACATCGGTGAACGTCACCTGGTCGAGCAGCTTTTCGCGTACGATGTCGCACCATTTGTTATGCATATCGAAGAAGTTCTGCATGCGATCGAGGATGAGGAAGGGGCTGACCGACTCCTTAAACCAGATTGTCGGCTGGTCGGTATCGGGACGGTTGGCTCCGAGCCAAATGATTCCCGCAAAGTCGGGGGCGATGGCGTCGCTGTCGAATTGTTCGGGAACGATGACGATGGGGTCGTATTTTGTCGAAGTGCTCAGGGCGCTATCGAAAAGCCTGACGGTGCCGTATGCGACTGAAGGGTCTTCGTTCAAAACCTCAACATTGTAAGAAAACGCCAGCTTATTGGCGATGAAACGCAAAGATAATTTCATGGAACCCCCTTGGGCGTTTTTGCACAACGGCATCTCTGCAAAACCTACTTTCGTACACGATGAACCTAGGATGCGAAAAAAGTAGGCTCTCCTAAGGGTAGTCTTCAGGTCTTAGTCGGTTTGAAGCTACCCGATTCCTGGGAATTAGTCAAGTTTGCTCACTGCGGAGAAAGGGGAGTGCAACTCGATGCTGACTATAAGGCAAAACCTGATGGAGACCATCCGGGGAGGCAATCCCGATAGGTTGGTCAACCAATACGAATTCATGCATAACATTCGCGACCCAGTGATGGGCTTGGTGGGCAACCCGGGTCCTGGCCAGGGCACGAAAGTGAACGCATGGGGCGTGACGTATTCTTGGGAGCCTGGCTGGCCTGGACAGATTCCCATCCATATCCCGACCGATAAAATAGTAATCCAGGATATGGAGGATTGGAAAAGCTACGTGAAGCGTCCGCCTGTCAAGGTGTCCGAGGAAGTATGGGAGCCGTTTGTGGCCGACGCAGAAAGCGTAGATCGCAACGAGTACTTCGTGGGTGCCATGCAGATTCCCGGCCTGTTCGAGCAAGCCCATTCGCAAGCTTCGATGGAAGAGCTCATGTGCGCTTTCTACGAGTATCCCGACGAGGTGAAGGATTTCTTCAAATGGATTGCCGAGTACGAGATGCTCAAGGCCGACGAGGTTATCGCGCATGTCCATCCCGATTTGCTGTTCCGCCACGACGATTGGGGATCGAAGATTTCTACCCTCATGTCGCCCGAGGTGTTTGAAGAGTTCATCTTGCCGCCAACGAAGGAGATTTGCGATTATTGGCGCTCGAACGGAGTCGAGATTATCGTCCACCATGCAGACTGCTACTGTGCCACGCTTGTTCCCTTTATGATCGATATAGGGATCGATATCTGGCAAGGTCCGCTCCAGACCAACGATATCCCAGATTTGATAAGCAAGTACGGAGGCAAGATGTCGTTTATGGGCGGCATCGAGACGGCTGAGCTCGACCGCGAGGACGTGACACGCGAGGAAATTCGCGAACATGCCGAGAAGATAATTCGCGAATGCGGCAAGCATTACTACATTCCGTGCCTAACCCAGGGCGGAGCGTTCAGCACCTTCCCGGAAGTCTATCCGATGACGAGCGAGGTCATCAAGGAGATAAGCGACGACATCTTCGACGAACTGTAGGGCTTGCGGTTGTATTGCGGGCCGATTATCCCAAGGCCAAATCGGCCCGCGCGCCCTAATTACGGGTGCGCGCATGGCGATGGGCTTGATTGTTGCCTTCCCGCCATGCAAAAAACGGGGCGGCCCTCCAGGAGGGCGAGTTATAAAAGGAATTCCTTGAAAGGGAGGGGAAATGAAACGATTGAATTCAGCCACCAAAGCTGTATGGGGCATTTCGGAAATCGGCTTTTCGATTGCCGCGACTTTGGAAACGGCGTTCTTCCTGTTCTTTCTTACCGACGTCGCGTTGCTTCCATTGGCGATTTCGGGTGCGATTGCCGCTGCATCCGGCCTGGTCGATGCCGTAACGGCGTTGTTTGCGGGCGTCATATTGGACAAGTTCAACTTCAAGAGCGGCAAGTATCGTCCTTGGCTTATGTATGCACCGCTCGGCGCCATGATCTTCTTCATCCTATCATTCACCAGGATAGGCGGAGATGTGACTGCGGGCATAATCATCGCCATAGCGTACGTGCTCAGCCATTTTTGCTGGAACTTATCCTTCACGGCAAACCGTTCGATGACAAACGTGCTTACCGACGATCCCAACGAGCGCGCGTTCCTGTCTGGACGCCTCGGCGCGGGCGCTGCCCTTGGCCGCGTGTGCGCCTCGCTGTTGGTTCCGAACCTGACTGCGGCACTGACCTCTGCCTTCACGGGCGTTATGGCATATACCATAACCGCTGCGATAGTGTCGGTGCTCTACATTGTTTGCTATGGCATTCATTTTGGGGTTACCAAAGGTTGCGAGGACCCGCAAGACGGCGCAGCTGCAAAGGGCGGCGGACGTTCGATCAGCTTCGGAGACATGGGCCGAAACCTTATCAGCAACCCCAATCTCATTCTCATATTCCTGCATGATATGATGCGCCTCATAGCCTACTACACCATGGCCGCCGGCACTGCCTATTACTGCCGAGTTGTCCTGGGCGACCCAACTGCGTCGAGTACGCTGCTCATGGTTTTCTATATCGGATGCTTTATCGGCTCGTTTGTGGCGGCACGTGTTGCCAAGGCGATCGGCACCAAGATGACCACAATCGTGGGAATGAGCGGCTGGATTGTAATCTGGGTAATCGCATATTTCCTGAATCCCGATTTCATGCTGCTCAACGTGCTGATGTTCCTGTCGCAGGTATCGTTCGGCTTGGCGTATGGCCTGACCGCAAACTTGTATTCCATGTGCGGCACCTACGCCTATTGGAAGACGGGCAAAAACACCATGGGCGTTACCATGTCGTTCCTTACGCTTTCGATCAAGCTCGGCGTCGCCCTGCGCGGTATAGTCATCCCGGCGTTCCTCGGCTTCATTGCCTACGATGCGACAGCCGCCACGTTCGATGCTGCTGCGCAGAGCGGTATCAGCTTCATGTACTTCCTGCTTCCGGTAATCATTCTGGCTATCTCGCTGCTCCCGTTGCTGCTCTTCCGCATTAAGGATAGCGATATTCCCAAGATGAACGAGGAGATTCAGGCGCGCGAAGCCGAACAGGCACAGACTGCTTAATTGCCGGCACGCTTGGCGCGCTGAACGGTTTTCGCGAATGCGGGCGCATGGTTCCAAGGCATGCGCCCGCTTTGCCTACCATGCGGGGTTCTCCATCTGAAGCTGGCGAGATAAGGAGGCTGCAATGAAGCCCGAACAGCTGGAGTCGTATCTCGAGCGAATTGGCATGAAGGTGCCCGATTCGCCGAGCCTTGAAGTCCTCAAAAACATGCAAGAGTGCCATATATATGCCATACCCGTAGAGAACCTGGACATCATCCAGGGGAACTTACCGCTTTCCCTTGAAATAGACGATCTGGTGGACAAGGTAGCGCGGCGCCGACGCGGCGGTATAAGCTTCGAGCTGAACGTCCTCTTCGCCGAAGCATTGCGCGATATCGGCTTCGACGTTCGGCTGATGTCGGCCAAGCATCCGAAATACGGGCATGAGTTCGACCATGCCGTCTTAATGGTGCGCGTCCCCGGCGAGGAGGGGGAGTGGCTCGTCGATGTCGGCTATACCGAGAACTTCCGCACCCCTCTGCTCTTCGATGGGCGCATATGGCAAAGCGACGGGCGCGATGACTATAAGTTTGTGCAGGACGAATGCGACGGGGAAGCATGGCGCCTGATGCGGCGACGCGCCGACCATGTGGATCTTGTCTATTCGTTCCGCTTGAAAGAGCACCGTCCGAGCGAGTATTACGAGCAATGCGCCTGGTTTTGCACCAATCCGCAAAGCCGTTTCACCCAAGGTTTGTTCGTGTCGATCGAACGACCCGAAGGGCGGATTTGCTGTTCCATGGACACAGTGATGAATACCTATACAGGCAAGCCGATTCGTCCGGTTATCGAAGGCGAGGAAGACGCGAGAGCCGTTTTGCGAGAGGTGTTCGGCATAGAGGCAGATAGTAAAGCTGGATTCGGCAATCCTGAAGAAAAGTTCAATTACCTGCGTATATTCGCTGCGCTAGGAAACGACGCGCAGCAGGATGCGGTAATAGAGGAGGCTGTGCGCATCGCGCTGGAAAAACAAGCGCACCTGCGCTTCGGGCATGTCGTGGTGGAGGCGGCTCGTGGCGCGGATGCCGTTCCGGGCAGTTTTCCCGCATACGTGCAGTCGGTTCGTCTTGCCCTGAACGAAGCCGTGGCGAAAAAGATGGCAGCGCTCAGCAAAACCGACGAAGTGCTGGGTGGCGAAGTAGTGGTTATGGGGTTGAACTCACGAATAGGCGCCACGATCGACGCGCCAGTGGGCTATGCTCCCGAACAGCTCGTGGAGTCGTTGATCAAGCCGTTCAATCCAGCTATCGTGGTGTGCGGCAGTAGCAGGAAATCCAAGTTGCGCTCCTTCATTCAGGGCAGTACCGAAAGCTATTTGGCACGCAAGCTCGATTGCGAGGTCGTTTGCGTGGAGTAGCGGATAGATTGGGCGCATGCTTTTGGACTGAAGCTGAAGGCATGCGCCTTGCCGTATGCCCGTATACACAACGAGGCACGGCGACCCGCGCTGGTGGCAGGCGCGTTGGCTTCGGGGCAATGCGCCTGCCATGCTAGGCATATCGCAAATCTGACCATTCATCGCCTTCTTCGCTTTCCACACAATGGGTATGCAAGACACGTACGAGGCGATGGAGGACACCATGGGCACAATGCAAAGGCCCCTCGAAGGGGTGAAGGTCGTCGAGATGGCCACGTTCATCGCGGCGCCGGCGGTCGGGCGCATCCTGGCCGACCTGGGCGCCGAGGTGGTGAAAGTGGAATCGGCCAAGGGCGACAACCTGCGCTACACGGCGCCGAACGAGGGCCGTCCGCTGGATCCGCACGAGGACACGAACTTCGACTTGGAAAACGCCGGCAAGAAGGGCATCGTGCTGGACCTGCGCGCCGAGAGGGGCGCGGAGGCGCTGTTCAGGCTGCTGGACAACGCCGACGTGTTCATCACGAACTGGCGTCCCCAGGCGCTCGAGCGCAAGCACCTGGGCTATGAGGACCTGAAGGGCCGCTTCCCGAAGCTCGTGTACGCCAGCCTGACCGGCTATGGCGAGAAAGGCCCCGACAAGGACCTGCCGGGCTTCGACTACACGGCGTTCTTCGCGCGCAGCGGCTGGTCGGGGTCGCTGTACCAGAAAGGCACCGTGCCCTCCAACCTCATCCCCGCGCTCGGCGACCACCAGGCGGCGCTTTCGCTTACGGTGGGCATTCTGGCGGCGCTGTTCCGCGCACGCGCCACGGGCCAGGGCGAAAAGGTGACGACCAACCTGCTGCACACGGCCATCTGGGTGCAGGCGTTCCAGATTCAGGGCTGCCAATACGGAAACGAGTTCGGCGGGGTGAGCTATCCCTTCGACCGGCGCGACAACCAGCTGCCCTACCAGCCGGCCGTGAAGACCAAGGACGAGCGCTTCCTGCAGGTGATGGGTCCGAACTTCGGAATATACTACCCGCTTATCTGCAAGGCCATCGGTCGCGAGGACCTGCTTTCCGACCCGGTGCTCGGCGACCAGGTTGCCATGATGAAGGCCGGCCGCCTGGGCGAGGCCTACGATGCCATCCAGGAGGGCTTCCAGCAAAAGACGCTGGCCGAATGGGTGCCCATCCTGACCGAGCTGGACATCCCCTTCGCCGTGTGCCAGACCTACGAAGAGGTCGTGGGCGACGAGCAGGCCTGGGCAAACGACGTGTTCTACGAAATGGACTATCCGCGCGGGCCCAAGGCGCTCGTGCGCACGCCCATCACGCTTGCCGAAACGGGCTTGCCGCCCTACGACAAGGCCCCGCTGCTCGGACAGCACACCGAGGAAATCCTGGCCGAGCTGGGCTATGGGCAAGACGAAATCGCCACGATGGTGGCGGAAGGCATAGCCGGCACCTGCAGCGAGTAACCGACGCCGCGACGCCCAACGCGCTGGCGCGCCCGACCCGGTTGGGCGCGCCAGTTGGGCGAGCCCCCGCCAGTCCCAAGCGCTTCGTCGGCGGGACAGACGGCGGGCCGCAGGGGCGCCAACGAGAGAGAGGAGCATGATGGCAGACGAGAAAGCCGGCGCGAAGTACGTGCTGCGCGCCATCCCCGACAAATGCTACGAAGAGGCCATCCAGGCCAAGGCCCGCGGCGAGATGATCGGCTGGAGCGCCTCGAACTTCCCCCAGGAAATCGCCACCACGCTGGGCATTCCCATCGTATATCCCGAAAGCCAGGCGGCCCAGATCGCCGCCAAGCGCGGCGCCCTGCCGCTCTTGGAACATGCCGAAGGCGACCTGGGCTATTCCAACGACCTGTGCGCCTACGCGCGCATCAGCTTGGCCTATGCCGACGTGGGGGAGTGCCCCAACGGCGAACGCGACATGCCGCTGCCCGATTTCGTGCTGTGCTGCAACAACATCTGCAACTGCATGA
>DMNP01000046.1 GCA_003452695.1 Eggerthellaceae bacterium | reverse complement strand
CGAAACGTTATCGACGCAACGGCACCGGCTCCTTCGTCTCCTGCGCACACGATGGCGCTGCGCGAGTTGCGCGCCCGTTCGGAGGGCCTGGATTCGCTGTACGAGCCGTCCGGGTCTCGCGCATACGATTCCTATGCCGGCATGGGGGCCAGCTCGTACGGGTCATCGCGTTCCCTGACGGTCGTGAAGCCGATGGTGTATGGCGATGTGGAGCGCGTCGCCCGTTCGGTCCGCTTGGGCGATGTGGTCGTTCTAGTCATGCGCAATACCCCCGAAGACCTGTTCAAGCGCATCCTGGACTTCTCGTTCGGCGTGGCCAGCGCGCTCGATGCGAACGTGGAGTGCCCGGGCGACAAGGTGTTCGCCATTGCACGTGGCAACGGACTGACGGATGACGAGAAAGCGCGACTGAGAAGTCAAGGTGCATTGTAAATGGAGCCTGCTAAACGCATTGTGATTATCGGTGGCGGGAAAATGGGCGAGGCCATCCTCTCGGGTTGGATCGCCTCCGACGCGGCGCCCGCCGACACCATCGAAGCCAAGGACATCGTCGTGGTAACTCCGGGCATCGACCGCCGCGATTTTCTGGAGGGGATGTATGCCGTGGCATGCGTCGGATCGCCCTCCGAGGTAACGGTCAGGCCAGATCTCGTCGTGCTTGCCGTGAAACCCCAGGTTATGATGCAGGTTATCGCCGAGCTTTCCCAAGAGGAGCTGTTTTGCGATGGCGAGCAGCCTGCGCTGTTCATATCGATTGCCGCGGGCCTTGAAACCGCGCGCCTCGTCCATGTTCTGCCAGAGGGATCGTCGCTCGTGCGCGTGATGCCCAACATGCCGCTGATGGTGGGCGCAGGGGCATCGTGCGTGTGCGCAAGCGCCGCGTCGACCGCCGAGCAGGTGGAATACGTGGCCGCTCTGTTCGGCTGCCTCGGGCGCGCGCTCGTGGTGGACGAGGGCGACATGGATGCCGTGTGCGCCGTAAGCGGCTCTGGCCCTGCCTATGTGGCGGCCATGGTCGAATCGCTGCGCGATGCGGCAGCCGATGCGGGGCTGGACCGGCAAGTTGCCGAGGACCTTGCTCTGCAGACCGTGCTGGGCACGGCGCAGCTTATCATGGAAACGGGCATGACTCCCGAAGCGGCACGCGAATCCATCTGCTCGCCCGGGGGGACGACCCTCGCAGCGCTCGACGCCATGAATGCCGCAGGCTTCGACAAGGTGTTTCGCGCCGGCGTGGAAGCGGCCGTGCGCCGCTCGAAGGAGCTTGCACAACTATGATCACGAACATCCTGTTCTCGCTTATAAACGCATATAGCATCGTCATCCTGATATACGTCCTGATGTCGTGGTTTCCCAATGTGGAGTCGGGCGTGATCGGGCAGGTTTACCGCGCTCTGGGCGTGCTCTGCGACCCGTACCTGGACTTGTTCAGGCGCTTTATCCCCCCTATTGGAGGTATGGTGGACGTGTCGCCGATTGCCGCCCTGATTGTTTTACAATTAGTCGAGCGATTGATAGCGTTTATTTTATAGCTTGTTCTATACTGGTAGCGCATGCTGCTCCTGTAGATTTATGAAGGGACGAACAAATGGCCATTACCGCAGTAGAAATCCAGAACGTGAGCTTTTCGATAGACCGCAAGGGCTACGATGTGGACGAGGTGGACGTTTTCCTCGAGCACGTAGCCGACGAGGTCGGCGCCCTTAACGCGCACATCGCGCAACTCGAAGACGAGCTTGACCAGGCAACGGCGGCACGCAATGCCGAACCGGCGGAACCTGTGGCAGCGCAAGAACCCACCGAAGCTTCCGAGCAGGGCAGTGGCGCCACGAGCGAGGAAGTGGAGCAGCTGAAAGCCAAGATTGCCGAACTGGAGGCGCAGCTGGAAGAGAAGGCCGCCAACGACAACGCCATTTCGCAGGCCCTGATCGTGGCGCAGCGCTCCGCCGACGAGGTGCTGTCGAACGCGCGCTCAGAGGCGTCGAACATCATCAAGGATGCCGACGAGGAGGCCGACCGCATTATCGGCAAGGCCGAATCCGACCGCATGAAGATAGCCGAATCCATCCGCGCGCTGGAAACCGACCGTGCCGATGTGCGCGCCGAATACCGCGACATGTTGTCCAATTTCATGGCCGATGCGCAGAAGAAGCTGGCCGAAATCGATGGCGATAGCCGTCGTGCAGCCGTAACCGCCCAGGCACGCGCCGAGGCGAATGCTGCCAGCTACGAGTCTGCTGGTATTTCGGACGCGGCATCGCTGGCACCGGCTCCGGCACCGGTTACCGCTCCCTCGGCGAGCGGCTTCATCGACAAGGACTTCTCGGGTTACGGAGCTGCGGCAGACGACTTCGCCTTCGACGACATCGACTAACGCGAACGGGCAACGTGAGCAAGGGGCGGGACGCATTGTGCGTCCCGCTTTTCGTAGGAAGCACAGCCGAATTCGCATCTGGTTGCGTGTGGTCAAAAAGGGAAACGGCTGCAGAACGCGATCTCGGACGGCGCCATTGAAATGGGAGTGTGCATGGAGCAAAGGGAACTTCTGAAACTGCTGGACTCCGTTGCTGCAGGCGACGTGGCGCCCGCGCAGGCTGCCGAATCGTTGCGGGTTCAGCCGTTTTCCGATTTGGGCTTCGCGAAGGTCGACCATCATCGCGGCATACGCCAGGGTGTTTCGGAGATCATCTACGGCGCCGGCAAGTCCGCCGACCAGATAGCGGGTATCGTTGCCAACATGATAGACGCAGGCCAGGAACGCATCCTTATTACGCGCATCGCGCCCGATCGGGCACGTGCCGTGGAAGAGCTGCTGATGCAGGGCCTTGCCTATGCGGGTATCGATTGCCAGGCGGATGCCGAAAGCGACGATGCGCAATGGCCGGCGCAGCAGGGTGGCTTTGCGCCAGGCGCTGCAGGCGACGAACCGATTCCCGAGCTTCCCCTGTTCACTTACTACGATCTGCCTCGTTTGGCGACAATCGGAGATGCTCCCGAACCCGACGGGGCGGGCACGATCGTCGTCGCATGTGGCGGCACGAGCGACATCTACGCAGCCGAGGAGGCCGCCCTTACCGCCGAGATGCTGGGCAACCGTGTGGAGCGTTTGTACGATGTGGGCGTGGCGGGTCTGCACCGCCTGCTGGCACATGCCGATGTGCTTTCCCATGCAAGCGTGGTGGTGGCGGTGGCGGGCATGGAGGGTGCCTTGCCGTCGGTGGTGGGGGGGCTGGTGTCGTGCCCGGTCGTCGCCGTTCCGACAAGCGTCGGCTATGGCGCCTCGTTCAATGGCGCCACGGCTCTTCTGGCCATGTTGAACTCCTGCGCCTCGGGGGTGTCGGTCGTGAACATCGACAACGGGTTCGGCGCGGGGTATCAGGCAAGCCTTATCAACCACGTTCGACCAGCAGGCTAGTTTTGGGGCTATCTGGGGATTATCTGGGAACCATAGGAAAGGAAAACCCATGCAACTGCATTTCGATTTCACGAAAAGCGCGACTCGTGCTTCCATTCTCGACCAGCTGCGCTCGCATATCGGCGACGCCGAATGGGCGGTCGTCACGACCGATGCTGCAAAGGCGGGCGTGCCCAAGCATCACCACCATGGCATCGTGGAAGTGCGACAGACCATCGATGCCCTGAACGCATCGCAGTCAGTGAAAGACCATCTGCGCGGCGTGTACGAAATCCTGGCCACAGCCGAGGCCCAGGTTCACGAATGCGAGGTGGACCACACGCATTTCCACGAGGTGGGAAACGGAGAAGCAATCCTGAACACGCTTGTAATCTGCTGCGCGTTCGATTACCTGCACCCCGATTTCGTAACGGCAACCCCCGTGCAGACCGGTTCGGGCACGGTGGAATGCGCCCATGGCCTTATGGACATCCCCGCACCTGCCACTGCGGCCATCTTGGAAACGGGAATTCCCGTTTGCGACCAGAAGCTGGAAGGCGAGCTCTGCACGCCAACTTCTGCAGCTATCATCAAGCACTTCGTGAACGAGTTCGCTTAGCGCGTGTCAGGGGGACGTTTCTCTTGACGCACGGGAATCATTCTCATCATACACACTGCTGCTGATTTCTCTCCCCTGTCCGCCCAGCGCGCGAGGGAGGGGCAGCCTTCCCCACGATGTTGCTGACCGGGCGGACGACGTATCTACCTTCCCTGTCCGCCCAGCCGCGCCGGGGGACGGCCCCGCGCGCCCCCTCGCGCCTTTTCCCCGCGATAACCGCGCTTGGGGAAACCGGCAATTACGCAAGGACAGCTCACCACTTATTGAAGCGTTTTGGTGCTTACACTTACTAGCCGGTTTCCTTGTGGGCGCGGTTACTGCGGGGGGCGCTCAGAGGGCGCGCGGGGCCGTCCCCCGGCGCGGCTGGGCTACTCGTGGGGAGCGTCTAGAAAAGCGCATCTATCACGAGCGCCAAACAACATGCCGTGTAGTAGGCAACCAGAAAGCGCACCATGATGTATCTCATATAGTTAGCTAGGTAATATTTAGACAAGCTGGGGGAGGGCTGGGTAGAGGCGTGTCATCCTTGTAAAGGGGCTTCTGCTTCGCTTTGCGCTTTGCACCTGCGCGTATAATAGGCAAGTTAGCCAGTAATCAGGAAAGCAGGTGTGCATGGCGCAGCATGTGACCGAACGCGATGTGCGCGATATTGCCGAATACGCGCGCATCCATCTCGACGAAGATGAAATCGGGCAGATGACGGTCGATTTGAACAACATCATCGACAGCCTTAAGCCCATTACCGAGTACGATCTGGATGGGGTTCAGCCCACGTTTCATCCCATCGGCAGTTTGTCCAACGTCATGCGCGAAGACGTGGAAGTGGCGGGATTCACGCAGGAAGAGGCGCTTATGAACGCGCCGGCGAAGCAAGACGACTGCTTCCTCATACCCTCCATTCTCGGGGAAGGGGGCGATCGCTAATGCCGCAGTTCAACACGATGGGCGTCCGCCAGATTCAATCAGGTCTTGCGGCGAAGGACTTCTCGGCGCGCGAGCTGGCGGAAGCCATGCTGGCGCGCATCGATGCGCACGACGACGCCGTGCATGCATTCCTGGAGGTTACCGACGAGCTCGCCCTTGAAGCAGCCGCCCGCATCGATGCGGCCGTAGCCCAGGGTGCGATCGCGCAATGTGGACCCCTGGCAGGCGTGCCGGTGGCGTTCAAGGACAACATGAACCTGAAGGGCACGCGCACTACCTGCTCTTCGCGCATGCTCGAGCACTACCGCTCGCCCTTCACGGCAACGTGCGTGCAGCGCACCTTGGACGCGGGTGCCATACCTCTGGGCAAGTTGAACATGGACGAGTTCGCGTTCGGGTCTTCCACCGAAACCTCGGCCTTCGGCCCCACGCACAACCCCTGGGACCTGGAACGCGTGCCAGGTGGCAGCTCGGGTGGTTCGGCTGCGGCGGTGGCTGCAGGGCTTGCCACGGTCACGCTGGGATCCGACACGGGCGGGTCGATTCGCCAACCGGGCAGCTTCACGGGAACGGTTGCCGTGAAGCCGACGTATGGCGTGGTCAGCCGCTATGGCGTGGTCGCTTTCGGCAGCTCGCTGGACCAGGTGGGGCCTTTCGCCCGTTCGGTTGAAGATGCGGCGCTTGCGCTGAACGCCATAGCGGGACACGACCCGCTGGACTGCACGAGCCAAGACATTGCAACGGATTTCACGGCGAATCTCGCCGAGGGTGCGCGCGGTCTGCGGGTGGGCGTGGTGCCCGCCTTCATGGAAGCCGAAGGCTTGGAAACCGAGGTGAAGACGCGTGTCGAGGAGGCGGTCGAGCACCTGCGCGCATTGGGGGCCGAGATCGTGGAGGTGGACCTGCCCAACGCCCAGGCTGCCATGAGCGCCTATTACGTGCTCGGGCCCTGCGAGGCATTTAGCAACCTGGCGCGCTTCGACAGCGTGCGCTACGGCTATCGCGACCCCGGCCACAAGGACCTGGGTGGGCAGTACGAATCCAGCCGCGCCAATGGTTTCGGTCCCGAGGCGCGCCGGCGCATCATGCTGGGAAGCTACCTGCTGTCGGCGGGTGTGTACGACACGTACTATTACCCGGCTCAGCAAGTGCGCACGCTCATCACTGCCGACTACACCCGCGCGTACGAGGCGTGCGATGTGATCGTCGCCCCCGTTAGCCCCCGCACGGCATTCAAGTTCGGCGAGATAAGCGATCCGACCAGCATGTACTTGTCGGACATGTTCACGATATCCATCAACATCGCGGGTAACGGCGGCATGTCGCTGCCCGTGGGGCTTGGGGACGATTCGCATCTTCCCATTGGGGTGCAGCTCATAGCGCCCCAGTTCAGGGACGAGAACATGTTCCGTGCCGCCGCTGCGCTGGAAACCGTGTACGGCAAGGCGCCCGTGGCCCCCCAGTATGCCTCGCAGGATTAGGCCCTTGCAGGCATGCCACGCGAATCGCGGCCGAATTGTACGAGATAGCTGAACGCGAGCAACGGGGCCAGTCCCTGGCGCGTTTCGAGAGGAAGGGAAACCTTCATGAAGACCATGGAAGAAGTGCTGCGCGATTGGGAGGCCGTAATCGGCCTGGAGGTGCATTGCGAGCTTACGCGCTTGCAAACCAAGATGTTCTGCGGCTGCAAGCTGGAATTTGGCGCCGATCCCAACACGCACACCTGTCCCGTGTGCCTGGGCATGCCGGGCGCCCTGCCCGTGCCCAACAAGGCCGCCATCGAAAACATCGTCTTGGCAGGCCTGGCCACGAACTGCGACATCGAAAAGCACACGATGTTCTACCGAAAAGGCTACATGTATCCCGACATGGCCAAGAACTTCCAGACCACGCAGGGTCCCAAGGCGTTCTGCATGCGTGGTTGGCTGGACCTGTCGGTGGACGGTCGTGGTGCAGCCGAGCGCCTGTTCTGGGACGACCTGGCGGAAGGCGAAGAGCGCGAGAACATGACGCGCACGGCCGACGGCTACAGCGCGCATGTGGGCATCACGCGCATCCACATGGAAGAGGACGCGGGCAAGATGGTGCATATCGGCGGTGGCGAAGGGCGCATCGCCGGAGCCACGCATTCGCTCGTGGATTACAACCGCGCCGGCACTCCGCTCATCGAATTGGTGACCGAGCCCGATTTGCGCACGCCCGAGGAAGCGCGCCTGTTCATGCAGAAGCTGCGCCAGATCTTCCTTACACTGGGCATATCCGATTGCTCGATGGAGGAAGGCAGCTTGCGTGCCGATGGCAACGTGTCGCTGCGCAGGCGCGGATCGAAGGAATTCGGCACGAAGACCGAGCTGAAAAACATAAACTCGTTCAAGAACCTGCACGATGGCCTGGCCTACGAGATATGCCGACAGGCGGAGGTCCTGGAGGAGGGTGGCGTCATCTATCAGGAAACACGCCACTGGGACCCTTCAAAGAAGCGCACCATCGTCATGCGCGTGAAGGAGACCGCCGACGACTACCGCATGTTCCCCGATCCGGACCTGGCGCCCTACGACTTGTCGGATGAGTTCATAGAGCGCGTGCGGGCCAAGCTTCCCGAGTTGCCCGATCAAAAAGCCGCGCGGTTCGAGCGCGATTTCGGGTTGTCGTCCTACGATGCGCGTCATCTGGTGGAGCATCGCTTCACAACGGATTTCTTCGAGCAGGCCTGTGCAGCTGCCGGCGACGACGCGCGCGACCTGGCCAAGCCGCTTGCCAATTTGGCCCTGAACGACATCGCCGCCTATGTGAACGCGGGCGAGGGAATCGATTTCGCGCAGACCGCCTTCACGCCCGAACGCGGCGTGCAGCTGGTGAAGCTGCTTGCTGCCGACGAGATATCCAGCAAGCAGGCCAAGGAAGTGTTCGCCGCCGTGCTGGAGGAGGACAAGGACCCTCAGGCCATTGTGGAGGAGCGGGGCATGAAGCAAGTGTCCGACACCGGCGCCATCGAAGCCGTCGTCGATGAAGTGCTTGCCGCCAATCCCGACAAGGTGGCGCAGTACAAGGGCGGCAAGACCGGCCTTATCGGCTTTTTCGTCGGACAGTGCATGAAGGCCATGAAGGGTCAGGGAAACCCCAAGCTCATCAACCAGCTGCTGGCCGCGAAACTGGATGAAGCGTAGGACCGTTTCGTGTGCTCAATATGCACGGGCGCATTGGATGGAGATAAGGTGAAAGAGATACTTTAGTACTCTACTGTGCTAAAGTACTTGGCGAGAGATGGACATTATGCAGGCAAGGCGAGCAGTGCGCAGGCGGCCATGCCCCTGAGCATTCTGGAGAAGGCGACATGGAAGAATACACCACACCACAGGGATTTCGCGATGTGCTGGCAGACGAGGCTATCATGCGCGAGAACATCGTTCGGAGCATCCAGGACTTGTTCGCGCGCAACGGGTACGTGCCGATTGAAACGCCGACCCTCGAAAGCCTGGACGTCATGCGCAAGGGCGGCCGCGTGCCCCCTTCGCCGTTTCGCTTCTTCGATGCCCAGGGCAACCTGGTCACCATGCGCCCGGATGTTACGCTGCAGGTGGCGCGCATGTGCGCCACACGGCTTGGCGATGCACCGGGGCCTTTCAGGTTCCGCTACATCCAGCGGGTGTTTCGCGACATAGACAGCCAAGTCAGCGTTGGCGCCCGCGAAAAGAAGCAGATGGGCGTGGAATGCATCGGCGCTGCGGGCCCGCAGGTCGATGCCGAGATCGTCGCGCTGTTCGCGGAAGCGCTCTCGGTCGCGGGCGTCCGGGACTTCAAGATGTCGCTGGCGACGGTCGGGGTCCTGCGTGCCATGCTGGGCGCGACGAGCGAGGCGGCCGAATGGAAAGACGCCGTGCTCGCTGCATACCACGACTCGGATTTCGTCGTGCTCGACGAGCTGTGCGCGCAGGCGGCCCGGCGCGGGTCGCGCTTCGCGCCCGCCATCGGGGAGCTGGCGCGCATCCGCGGGGGCCGCGAGGCCATCGACGAGGCGCGCGCCCTGGTGGCGCCCCTCGGCTGTGCCGAAGCCCTGGAAGATTTCCAGGAAACGTACGACCAGCTTGCCGGCATGGGGCTGCAAGACCGCATCTTGGTGGATTTCTCGGTGATGAGCTCGTTCGACTACTATACGGGCATCGTGTTCGAAGCGTTCGCGCCCGGTTTGGGGTCGTCTCTGGGCGGGGGCGGGCGCTACGACAAGATGCTCGGGGCATATGGGGTGGACCGGCCTGCCGCGGGATTCGCGTTCTACTTGGAAGAGGTGCAGAGCGCCATCAGCGCCTCGGGCGACAACCCCCAGGGCCGTCCCATCCGCATTGCAGTGCCGAAGGGATCGCTGAACCCGGATTCGATTTCGGTGTTGGCGGATGCAGGCTTCGATGTGAGCGGCTTGGACAATCCGGGCAGGTCGCTTATCATACGCAACTCGGGAGTGGACTACATCATCGTCCGCCCTTCGGACGCGCCCGTCTTCGTGGAGCTGGGAGCGGCGGATTGCGGCATTTGCGGGCAGGATTCGCTGCTCGAATCCGGTGCGGACGTTGTCCCGCTCGTGGACCTGCGCTTTGGGGCATGCCGTTTCATCGTCGCCGAATCGGCCGATGCGGCACAGCGCAACGAAGAGCGCTATCGCTCGCTTGGCAGCATTCGCGTGGCCACGAAGTATCCGAGCATCGCGCGTTCGCATTTCGCGCGCACGGGCAAGCAGGTAGAAATCGTGCAACTGCATGGCAATATCGAACTGGGCCCGCTGACCGGTCTGGCCGATTGCATCGTCGACATCACGGCAACGGGCACCACGTTGCGCGAAAACAACCTGGTGATAACCGATGAGGTGATGTCTTCGACAGCTCGCTTCTTCGCGAACGTGTGCTCGCTGCGCACCGACGAACGCGTGCGGAAGCTGGCGCAGAAGCTCGGAGAGCAAGTTTCCGGCCGCGATTTGAAGGTGACTGCCGGCGGCGCAGTGCAGGGCGCATAGGCCGGGCTGCCGGCAGGCATATTTGGAAAGGAGAACCATGCGACGAGTGGAATTGGTCGAAAACGAGGTGTTTTCCAACAAGCACTTGCAGCGGAAGAGTGCCTTCAACGCACAGGCCATGCAGGTGGCCGTGGAAATCGTCGAAGACGTGCGGCAGCGCGGCGACGAGTGCCTGAAGGAGCTTACCGCCAAGTTCGACGGCGTGCAGATGAACGCGTTTCGGGTATCGCAGGACAAGTTCGACGCTGCCGTGGCCGCGTGCGATCCGAAGTTGGCAGCCGCACTGGAGCGCGCAGCGCGCCAGATCCGCGAATTTCACGAGCGCCAGCTGGAGCAGAGCTGGTTCTCGGTGCGGCCCGACGGCGCGCTCGTGGGGGCCAAGATAAGCCCGCTCGATTCCGTGGGCGTGTACATTCCAGGTGGCCGCGCGCTGTATCCCAGCACGCTGCTCATGAACGCGCTTCCCGCCAGCGTGGCGGGCGTGAAACGCATCGTCGTGACCAACCCGCCCCTGCCCGACGGAGGCTTGGACCCCGCCATCGCCATGGCGTGTCAGCTTGCGGGCGTTACCGAGATATACCAGGTGGGAGGTGCCCAGGCCATTGCCGCATTGGCATATGGCACCGAGCAGATTGCCCCAGTGGACAAGATTACCGGTCCCGGCAACGCTTTCGTTGCGGCGGCGAAGAAAATAGTCAGCGGCGACGTGGGCATCGAC
>DMNP01000243.1 GCA_003452695.1 Eggerthellaceae bacterium | reverse complement strand
ACGTGTTCGAGAACCGCTTCATGTTTGCCGCCGAGCTGGCGCGCATGGGCGCCGAGATAGTCATCGAGGACCACCATTCGCTCGTGCGCGGCGGGCGCCCCCTGCAGGGCGCTCCCGTGGAATCCACCGACCTGCGCGCGGGGGCGGCGCTCGTCCTGGCGGGCATCGTGGCTGACGGCGAGACGCGGGTCCACAAGATACGGCACATCGACCGCGGCTACGAGGACTACGTGGGCAAGCTGCGCTCGCTCGGGGCCGACGTGGCACGCCAGCTGCCCTATGGCACCGGAAACCACCGCGCAACGTTTCGCATGAACACGAGCTCGGGCGCGGGCTCGGACGCGGGCGGCAATGCGGGCGCGGGAGCCTAGCCCATGGTGAACAGGCGCAAGGGCTTTTCGGCCAAGCAATCGCGGCGCAAGACGCGCCAGATGAACGACTCTATGGTGGGCACGCACAACGTGCGCGGATCGCATGCGCGCCGGCAGGCCAACGCAAGCTCTATGTCGTTCTCGGACGGCCGCACGAGCGCACGCGCCTCGCGCAGCCAGCTGGAAACGATGATTCCCCCGGCCACGACGAGCGGCGAAGGGCGGGCGGCGTATCGCCAGCGCATCCAGCAGCGCCGTTTCGCCGAGCAGATTCAGCGCCGCGCGCGCATCCGGCGCATCGTGGTGGGCATCGTGGCCGTGGCGCTGGTGCTGGGCATTGCAATCGGCGCGGGCTATCTGGCGTTTCGCGGAACGGTGGGGTCGTCCATGGCGCTGCGCGATTCCGATGCAGGCCAAGCGCTCGTGGCCGTGAAGTCCACCGAGCCCTATTATGCGGTGCTAACCGCCGAGCTCGGCGCCGTGGCTGCGCCCCTGGAAAAGGCGGGGCCCGACGTAATCCTGCTTCTGCGCGTGGACAACGAGCAGAAACGCCTGGCCATCGTGAACGTGCCCCCCGGGCTGCAGATATCGATAGACAACAGCACGAAGCGCCTCGGCGACATCGCCAGCGAAGGCGACGCGGCGCTGATATCGGCACTCGCCACCTTCGCGAAGGTGGACATCACGCACTTCGCGAAGATAGACCAGGCGGGGCTGCTGGCCATGATCGACGCGCTCGGCGGCATCGAGGCCGACATCGACCAGCCAATCGACGACCCGCAGGCGGGCGATGTGTACATTCCCGCCGGCAAGGCCACGCTGGAAGGCGAAGCGGCGCTCACCTACTTGCGTGCCACGAACCTGACGCTCGGCACGCAGGACCAGCTGAACCACCAAACCTATTTCGCGGCGTTGCTGCTGCAGAAGCTGTTCGGGTCGAGCGGCGGCAGGCTTGCCGCGAATCTGGACTCCATCGGCGCAAACCTGCAGACCGACATGGCGCTCGGCCAGATAGAGGACGTGGCTTCGTGGGCCGGCACCATGGACCTGGGCGACATCGTGCGCGTGGTGCTGCCCGGCTACGAGACGTCGGTGGCCGGCGTCGTGGACACGGGCGACGCGTCATACGTGACCACGTCTGCCCAGATGGCAGGCATTATAGAAGCGCTTGAAAACGGCGAAGCGCCCACGGGAAGCGACACGTCGAAGGTGGCCGCGGCCGATCCGGGCAGCTTCACGGTGGAAGTGCAGAACGGCACCGACATAGCGGGCGCAGCCGGCGTTACCGCAAACGAGCTTACCTCCAAGGGCTTCCGCGTGGAGAAGAGCGGCAACGCCGAGCAGCAGGTGTTCACCGAGACGCTGGTGGTGTACAAGGACGACACCGTCGGCCCCGCGCAAGCCAACGCCGTGGTGAACGCGCTGAACCTGGGCCGCGTGGTGGATGCGGCTGCCTATTACACGTTTGACACCGACGTGCTCATCGTCATCGGCTCCGACTACAAGCCCGTGTCGTAGGCGGCAGAGGCGGCAGTACTGGAGGCCACCTACGCGACGAAGTCGAGAGCGGCGGGGCCGACGATGCCGCTGACGATCGCCATCGTCTGGTCGTCGCCGAAATGCCACCATTCGCTGGCAAGCTCGGAGAAACCCGCTGCCGTGAAGGCCTGGTGAAGCGCCAGGCAAGCGGGGTTTCCGGCCACGGCCGCGCAGTAGGCGTCCGGGGTTATGGAAGATGCGGCCAGGGGTTGCGCGGTAAGGTGGCCCGTATCGTCGAAGGCGTCGAAGGCCGAGGGCATGGACACGGGATTTCCCTGCGCATCGCACACGCCCACGTCCAGGTCGGTGCCGAAGTTGTGGCCCGAGGCTCCTGGCGCCACGTACCAGTCCAGCGACCATGCGCCCAAGCTGGCCTGCATGCCGGGGCTGTTCCAGAACGCGGTCTGGAAGCAATCGGACAGGTGCCGTTGCGCGGTCATGGGCCGGTAGGCGTCGTACACGAGCAGGCGATAGCCCTGCTGCGCCAACGCGGAGGCCGCATCGCGCGCCTTCAACGCCGTGCGGTACGCGCAGGGCGCCACGAACTGCGACGTGCCGAGATACGCGTTTTCCCGCGGCGCCGGCGCATAGCCGGGAATACGCTCGCCCGTAACGCCGGGAATGGCCTCGCCCGCGCAGCTGCTGGTGGATGCATGGGCGTAGACGATGTCGAAGACGGCATCGGGCAGCACGTCGGGCAAGTTCACGAACAGCAGGTCGACCGGAACGAGCGCGACCGTGCCGTCCTGTTGCACGAGCGCCTGCGAATCGTCCGGCGCGGGCCATTCGCGAGCAAGTTCGGCCTGCTCGCTTGCGGAAATCTGGCGGCCGCTCCGATGGGGCGCGGCATCGAAGCCCGCCATGCGCAGGATGTTCAGGGGACGCCCCGCCGCGATGCCCCCGCTGTCGGCGATGAGCCATCCGCACGGATAGGCAACGGGCGGCGATGCGACGGCCGACCCGGCAGATGCCGACGAGGACGGCGCCGGGGCCGATGCCGTGACGTTGCGATCGCCCGCCGCCGCGGAAGACGCATCGGCTGAAGCGGCCGAGGCGCCAGCAGCGCCGGTGGCTGCGGCCGTGGCCGCGGTAGATTCCGACGAAGGGCCCTGCCCGCTTGCGCCCTCATGTGCCTGCGGCGCATCCGAGCCGGCTGCCCCGCCAGACCCGTTATCCACGTTCACGACGACAGGCGAGCACGCGCCGACCATGCATGCTGCAAACACGCAGACGACTGCTGCGACCGCCAGCACCGTGCACCCGAGGTCCCTTCCAGATTTTTTTGGTTCATCCCTGTGAAAAACAGCCATTGTCTCCGCTCCGTTCCGCGGCCCGGCTGGGCGTGGGAACCAGTTCACCCCGCCCGTCCTTGCTAGCTTATGCGAATCTCCGAAATGGTGCAGTCATCGTAGCATCGGCCGCTATAGGTGGGCGCATAGGTGGAATCGACGGTTATGCGCACGAAGGTCGTGTCGACCGGCGCAGGCAGGGAAAGCTCCTGGTACTTGTTGTACTTGTCCGCAAGTTCCGCCGAAAACGACGAGCCGTCCGAAAACGACACGGTAATCGCATGCGGGCGACGGTTCTTCGCCCAGGTGTCGCGGTCCTTGCAAAAGCCTGGCAAAATGGAGATGCCGCTTACGCGCTGCGGGTCGGAGGCGGCCAACTGCATCCATTGTCCGGTGCCGTCGCCCACCGATTCGCCGTCCGTGTTCCACGCCGTCTTCGCATTGCCGTCCATGGCCATCTGGGGCCCGTAGGCATCGATGGTGTCGGCCGTGCTCACCGACGACGCCGTGAACGACGTGAACACGGGCGGCACGGCGCCTTTCGCCGCCTGCCCCCTGAATTCGCTTATCTGCTGCTCGGCCTTTTCTATCGACTCGAAGGCGATGCGGTTGCCCAACGCGGCAGCGTCGTCTGCACCGAGCGTATCGGCTTGAATGTCGGTTTCTTCGACGAGCTCGTTGCTGCCGCCGTTGAAAAGGGCCACCTTGTTGTTGGATATTCCCAGATAGTAGGCCGATTTTCCCGCAGAAGCACCGCCGACCGGCCCGCCGCCGGCGTTGGCGGAGACGAACAGGACTCCCACTGCCACGGCAAGCACGCCGGCCACGAGCGCAGAGGGCAGCCATTTGGGGCGCTTCGCGCTGGCGGAATCTTTGCGCGTCGCCAAGCCCGATTCCGTCGGCCGCCTTCGCGCCTGCTGGAAGGCATCCGCAGTGCGCCCGCCATGCAGCATCGCCTTGAACGCGGCGGCGGTCTGCGGCCGGTCCGCCGGGTCCTTTTCCAACGCCGCCATGATGGCCGGGCGCAGGTCCGCGTCCATGCCGTCGTAGGCTATCTTCGGCGCAGGCAGTTCAGGCACCGGCTCGTGCACGATGCGGTAGATGAGCGTGGTCGAATCGGTCTGGCCGTCGGCGCCGAAGGGGTTGCGCCCGGAAAGCATCTCATAGGCCACCACGCCGGTGGAGAACAGGTCCGAGCGCGCATCCACCTTCGCGCCGCGCGCCTGTTCGGGCGACATGTAGCCGGGCGTGCCGAGCACCGCCCCCACGACCGTGGCCTGCGTGGCGGCCGCGCCATCCACGCGCGCGATTCCGAAGTCGGCAAGTTTCACCCGCCCGTCCGCGCCGACGAAGATGTTGTCCGGCTTTATGTCTCGGTGTATAACGCCTTGTTCATGCGCATAGCCCACGGCATCGAGCAGCTGGTCGAGC
>DMNP01000215.1 GCA_003452695.1 Eggerthellaceae bacterium | reverse complement strand
TTCACGAAGTTCCTCGTCGACCGCGCGGGCAACGTCGTGGCGCGTTTCGAGCCCACGGTCGACATGGACGACGTGAAGAAAGCGGTCGCGGCGGCCCTGTAAGATGCGCGCCCTCACGAGGGTGGAAACAGGGCTTCAACGGTTCGAGCGCGAAGAGGGGCGGGACGATCCCGCCCCTCTTTTTGTGCAATGTTACGAAATTATTCCGAATTAATACTTTTCCCGTCACCGAAATTAACCTTCACGCGTTCCACATGCCTCCGTATAATTAACAAGTCAAAGTGTGCCTGGGGCTTTATCTGCGCGAATAGTCGCCGGGCACATGAGACGCGATGGTTTCTGCATGGGTTCTGGGGGAACGGCGAAGCAGCGGCGCATTGACGCAGGGCGGGGAGGATAACCCGTCAACGTGCTCTCAGCATTCTCAACAGACATTCGCCCAGAACCCATCGACTGTAAGTTAAGGTTCGTAGAGAGAGGAGAGCATATGAGCGAGGAAGTCTACAGTCTTCCTAAAGACCTTGAGGCACGTGGCATCTCGCGTCGTACGTTCCTCGAGTTCTGCGGCGCTGTGGCAGTGGCGGCGGGTCTTTCCGCGTCGGCTGCACCGCGGGTCGCACATGCGCTCGAGGAGTCGGTCATCGGCGCCAAGAAGGGCAACTTGTTCCCGGTGCTGTGGATCGAGGGCGCGTCGTGCACGGGCTGCACCGAATCGTTCGCGCAGATCGAGACGCCCGATGTGGGCAAGGTGGTGCTCGAGCTGATTTCGCTGAACTACTCCGACGTGCTGTGCGCGGGCGCCGGCCATTCGCTGGAGTTGGCGAAGGAGCAGACGATCGAGAACGGCAACTACGTCGTGGTGTACGAAGGCGGCATCACGCAGGGCTTCGGCAGCAACACGCTGCGCGTGGCCATGGAGACCGGCGAGGATATCCTCGTGCACGCGGCTTCGAACGCCGCGGCGGTCATCGCGCTCGGTTCGTGCGCCGTGAACGGCGGCTGGATGGCAGCCTACCCGAACCCGGCCGAGGCGACCGGCGTTGCGCAGATCCTGAAGAAGCACGGCCTGGCCACGCCGGTCGTGAACATCCCCGGCTGCCCGGCCAACCCCGAGTGGCTCATGTCGGTGCTCGTTCAGGTCCTCATGATGGGCGGCCTCACGGCGCTCGACCTCAACGAAGAGGGCAAGCCCGCCGGCATCTTCGGCCAGACGATTCACGACAACTGCGAGCGTCGCGGCCACTTCGAGAACGGCGAATTCGTCTACGAGTTCGGCAGCAAGGAAGAGGCGCTGGGCTATTGCCTGTACCCGCTGGGCTGCAAGGGCCCGCAGACCAAGGCCAATTGCGGCGTTACCCTGTGGAACAACCGCCGCAGCTGGTGCATCCAGGCCGGTTCGCCCTGCCTGGGCTGCTGCGAGGCCAATCCCAACAACCCGGGTGACAACTGGGTGGAAGTGAACACGCCCTTCTACGAGCGTCACCGCGACCTGCACATCGGCGACTTCTTCTTCCAGCCCACGGTCGTGGCCGGCGCGCTTACCGGCATCGTGGCTGCAGCGCTGGTCATCCACGGCTTCGGCATGAAGAAGGCCGGCCGCATGGACGGCGGTGCCGACTTCGAGCCCCGTCGTGCCTGGGACGAGAAGCATCCCGACCAGTCCATCGGCCAGTACGAGTACTCCATCTACGAGACCGAGGACCCGACCAAACTGCACGAGGCGCAGAAGGAAATTGCCAAGCAATACGACAAGCCCGAGGGCGCCGACGAGGCGACCCCGACGGAAGAGGGGAGGTAATAGGATATGGCAGACGAGTACCAAGTCCCGAGCAACCATTCGATTATCGACCCGATAACCCGCATCGAAGGCCATATGCGCGTCGAGATGGAAGTGACCAACGGGAAGGTCACCGACGCTTGGGTGTCCGGCGGCAGCTTCCGCGGCATGGAAAAGGTCGTGGAACACCGCAAGCCCGAAGATGCCGCCCAGATCGTGCAGCGCATCTGCGGCGTGTGCCCGGTGTCGCACGCGCATGCGTCCACCATCGCGGCCGAGAAGGCCTATGGCATTAAGATTCCGAACCGTGCACGCATCATTCGCAACCTGTTGGAAGGCGCCCAGTTCCTGCATAGCCACATCCTGTGGCTGTACAACCTGGCCGCGCTGGACTACGTGAATCCCATCGACGCGGTCGTGGGCAACTCCATCGCCGGCGGCAAGGGCGCCGACGTGGAAGCAGCCTACGCACTGGCGCTTCAGGCGAACCTCTCCACCAACAGCGACCTTCACGAGGTGATGGCGCGGCTGAAGAAGTTTGCCGAGAACGGCCAGCTGTCCATCTTCTCGGGCAACTGGTTCGACACGAAAGAAGAGCTGGGATACCCGCTGAACGCCGAGGCTAACCTCATCCTCACCTCGCATTACCTGGAGGCCCTGAAGATGCAGGCGCGCTCGTCCGAGGTGGCGGCCCTGCTCGGCGGCAAGATGCCGCACGTCATGACCATCATCCCGGGCGGCACGGCGTTCGTTCCCACGACCCAGAAGCTCGACGACCTGTGGGCCATGGTCCACGAGATCAAGGACTGGGTGGACAGCACCATGCTGCAGGACACGCTGCTGCTCGGCGACGTGTTCCGCGACGGCTTCACGTTCGGCCAGGGCTGCGGGCGCTTCGGTGCCTGGGGCGTGTTCGAGCGTGGCAGCTTGGAATACAACGACCGCTATATGCCCGCCGGCGTCATCGACAACGCCACGGACATCTTCACCAAGTCCGATTTCGGCGTGAGCGACATCGACGAATCGCTCATCACCGAATACGTGGGCCACTCGTGGTACGAGGGTTCTGGCACCTACCAGGCGCCCGATTTCACCACGAATCCGGCGTTCACCAGCTACGACCTGAACGACCGCTACACCTGGTGCAAGGCGCCGGCCTACGACGGCAAGCCGCTGGAATGCACGTCGCTTTCGCGCGTGCTCATGGCCTATGCGCGTGGCCAGCAGCCCGAATACGCCGCCAAGAACAAGTGGATGGTCGACGAGGTGAACAGCTTCATCGAGGCCATCGCTCCGATTTCGACCGAGATCACCGGCGAGAGCGATCCGGTCGTGGCCGGTCTGACGGCAGCCGTGTCCATGCTCGGCCGCACCGCCATCCGCCAGGTGGAGACGAAGTACATCGCCCAGCTGATGTGCGACTGGACCGACGAGCTCATCGAAATCGTGAAGGGCGGTTCGCTGGAGGACCTGGCCGCCATGGAGGATATGGACCCGTCCGAGTTCGCCAACACCAACACCACCGACTACTTCGAGAAGCCGCGCACCGGCGACGGTTCGGGCTCGGGCTTCTGGGAGGCGCCGCGTGGGGCGCTGTACCACTCCGAAAAGGTAAGCGGAGGCAAGATCGACGGCTACCAGATTATCATCCCGACCACCTGGAACCTGGCCCCGCATGCCGAGGACGGCACGCCCGGCCCCATCGAGCAGGCGCTTATCGGCATCCCGGTCGAAGACATGGAGAAGCCCATCAACGCCTTGCGCGTGGTCCACAGCTACGACCCGTGCGTGTCGTGCGCGGTGCACGTGTCCGATACGGTTACGGGCAAGCACTTCTCGACCGTCACCAATCCTTGGGGGGTGAAGTAAATGGCTCATCTCGCACATTACAAAGAAGCGCATCCCCTGCCCTTCGTCATAACGCACTGGATTAACCTGGTCTCGATGATATTCCTTATCGTCTCGGGCTTCGTCATCCACTTCCCGGTGCCGGCCATCATGGGCGTATGCCGCGGCCTGCACATCTTCTTCGGGTTCGTGCTGTTCATTAACTGCCTGGTCCGCGTAATCATGTCGTTCTTCGTGAAGTCGGCCCCCACGGGCGGCACGCGCAATACCGTGAAGGACTACAAGACCTGGCTGCCGCAGAAGGACAACCGTCATCAGGGCGGCGCGTGGGTCAAGTACTATCTGTTCATGAAGAAGGACCATCCGCTGTCCGCCAAGCTTGGCGTTCCGCAGAAGATCTCGTACCTGCTCATCCCGATTCTGGTCATCCTGATGTTCATAACGGGCATCTGCCTGTGGCCGCCGACAGCCGAGTGGGGCTTCAGCCAGTGGGTGCTCGGCTTGCTGGGCGGAGCGATGTCGGTGCGCATCATCCACTACTTCGGGATGTTCGTCTTCATCATCTTCATTTTCATCCACGTGTACCTGGCCAACGTCGAGGGCACCGAACCGACCAAGCTGATGTTCTTCCGCAAAGAGCACGGCGGCCTGGTCTACGACCCCGACAAGCACGTTATCGTGGGCGACGACACGCTGAAGCCGCGCGGCGAATAAATCCGCCGTGTACAGGGCGCACGCCATAGTGCGCAATGCGAAGGGCCCGCAACGATGCGGGCCCTTCTCCGTTTGCATGTCGCGAGCATGCGCCCTCTGTGCGCACTGCGCGAATCTGCCCCTTCCGTTTGCGCTATGCGAACGCACCCGTGCTTGTTCGGCGCCGTACATTCAATAGCATAGTAAGCGAATTGGCTGTTCGGGCGATGCAGGGGTCTACAAGTCGGGCGATGATCTGAAGCATGCATGCGCAGGTCGGCAAGCAAAATCTGGCCACTGATGCGAACCGAAGCCGCCAAACGCAATCGCGAATCCGCAACGCACACGCCATATTGCCAGAGAATCGCTAATAAAACCGCGTTCGTAGACCCTTGCACTCATGCAGCACGTGCTTCCGCGGTTTGTTTCTCTGGGAAGCTGCAAAAAAGCCGCCGACAGGCAAACTTCGCGCAGAAGCAAGCCTGTCGGCGGCTTTTCGTGTTTGTGCGGTTGTCTACAGCGCGCCGCCGAATATCCCGACCTGGCCGAGCAATCCAAGCAGGCCCAGCACGACGATAACGGCAGCAATCGCGCCCACGATGGCGGCGATAATGGCGATTATGATGATGGGGGATTCTTCTTCCATGCCCTCTCCTGTCCGTTGCCTTCAACCTGTTGCATTATATCCCCATCAACCCCAAACAACCCCGCAATTCCGCGGATGGCACGAACGAGCACCCCTTCGACAATGATCCCATACCAGCCATCCACCCCTCCGTGAGCAGCCTGCCCGCACTCGCACCCGCACTCGCGCCCGCGCCCGCACTCGCGCCTGCCCGCGACCGCACTAGCCATCCACCCCTCTGCGACCAACCTGCCCCCGCACCCGCATTAGCCATCCTCCCTTCCGCGAGCAGCCTGCCCGTGCCCGCATCGGCCATCAGCTACGCCACTCATCGCCTGCCGACCATACCTGTGCCCGCACCCGCCATCTGCCGCGCCGTGAGCCGCACTCCAAAACATCCGTTCCAATCGCATTGCAAACCGCGCATTTCGTGCAATCTCATGCATTTTCTCGCGGGGAAATGCATCAGATTGCACGAAATGCGCGGTTTGTGGCCTTTTCGAAAATTCATGACCTGGGAAAACGCAGTCGCGCCTCGCAGAAAACCGCGCATTATGCGACATCTCATGCAGCCGAAGCTACGAAATGCATCAGATTGCACGAAATGCGCGGTTGGGCAGATGCTGGGACGTGGGCAGAAACGGGGTGCTTTTCGCAACTCTTCGCTAGTATAATGTGATTGCATTGGGGGGTTTGCGGTCCGGACGAAAGAAACGAGCATGCCGTCTTTGCTTACGAAGCTCAGATCAAACGCTCGGGTGACGCTTGCCATATGCGTCTGGTTCCTGCTCGCCTCAACCGGTTACTTGCTGTGGCTCCACCGTGTTTTGGAGCTCGAGCGCCTGGCCGGTGTCGATTTGCCCCTGCTGGCACTGGGCTACGCCGCGCAAGCTCTCGGCATAGGGGTTCTCCTCATCGCCGCCCGAAAAAGCCCTGTTGCTTACTCCCGACAGGCCGTCGCCTGCACGCTCGTCTTGTATATGCTCGCGCTTTCAATCGTTGTGGCCTCGAATTCGCTCGCAGTCGCCTTCGCGGCAGGATGGCTGGCAAACGTGCTTTCGGGGGTTTTCCAGGGCTGCTATCTCATGCTGCTCGCCTCCCATGTCGCGCGCTGCTCAAGGGGAACTGTTTTCGGGTTCGGATATGCAGCGTCGACATTCCTAACCTTGATAATATCGCTGCCCGCAGGCGGAGTGCTCTCTTCGGGTGCGCCATGCCTGGTTTGCTGTCTAGCGCTTACCGTAATCGTGTTTTACCTAATCGACAGCAGAGAATCCCTTTTGTCAGGCCTCGGCAACGGGGAATTGCCGCAGCGATGCAGCGACTCGGAACCTGCCGGGCAGATGAGCATGCGACACGGCACGCACAACAGCCGCAGGGCGGCGGTTCTGGTGGGCTCGGCCCTCGTCGCAGCTTGCTTCGTGCATGCAATCGGGTTCTCGTTTCCCACCGATGCGCTTTCATCGAACGCGATTCTCGAGCTATCGCGCGTGCTCTACGGCGTCGGCATCGCCATTATCGGGGTAATTGCCGACCACGACCGGCGGTTCGCGCTCGTTGCCTGCGCAGCGTCGCTCGTTATGCCGTTTCTCATGATTTCACTGCTGGGAGCCGGTGCAGCAAGTGCTTTGCTCTGGTCGCTTGGGTATATGCTCACCGGTGCATACGTACTGTTCAGCGCTCTGATTGCAGTCGATCTGGCAGCCGATGCAGGGCGTTTCGAGCAAGCTGGGGCCGGCATGTGCGCCCGGTATGTGGGCGATGCAGCAGGCGCGTCGCTTTGCTTCGCGTCCTCGGACAGCCCGTTTGTTCTCATAGCGCTCGCCAGCGCAGCGTTTCTCGTTGCCGCAACCCTGCTAGCGCTGCTGTACCGACACGTTATCGCGCCGCAAGCGAGCGTAGTCAGCGTAGAGCAAAGAGAACAAGACCTGCTCGAGCTGTTCGCAGCACAACATGGCCTCACGCTGCGCGAACGCGATGTGCTGAAGCTCGTAATCGAGGGCCGGAGCAATTTCGAAATCGGGAGAGAGCTCGTCATTTCCGAGCGCACCGTAAAATTCCACATCACGAACTTGCTGAGAAAAACCGGATGCAAGTCTCGCCTCGACGTCATTGCGAAAGCCGCCGAAATGAGGGTTTCCCGCGAAAGCACGTCTATCGGCTTTGGAGGCGCTGCATACTAGCACTGCGTTTGGAAAGGGCTGGCAAGCTGTGAGCGCAGCAGCCCAAGTGGCTTCCCTACTTCGTACGATCCGCAGCCGCGCTCATCGCTTCGTGTTCGCGCGAGACCTCGTTCACGAGGGTCGCGAAGGGCCACAGGCGGTTGTGCTGGGTAACCTGGGCCTTGCAGCCCACCACGGCATCCGCTTCGCGCAGGGCGGCCAGAAGCTCGTCCAGGCGTCCGCCTGCAACCTTGTGCAGCAGCATGAATTCCACCTGGGGCGGTTCGCCTTCGAAGGGCTTCTTCAGGTGGCGAAACCCCGTTAGGCCGGCGATGGCGCCCACGGGGTCGCCCAACATGTCGACGGTAACGGTCTTCGCGCGAATACCCTGCTGCGCCAGCACGGCACGAACGGCATCGCCGCGCGAAGTGCCCGCATCCAGGTTGAACAGCGCTGCCAGCGGCCCGCCTGCTCCGGCGCCGCCTGCGGCCTTCCCGCCGCCTTTGCCCTTCTTGCCCTGCTTCTTCGCCATGAAAATCCTTTCCCCGCTGCGCTTGGATGATACATTACCTCAGAGACATTGTATCATCGCCTCCCTTGCACCAGAAGGACCCCGCCAAGCGGCAGGGCCCTTCCATGAATTGCAATTATCGCTCGTGAATACGCGTGTTTCTAGCCGAAGTAGCGGTCGAGCAGGCCCTTCAGCGCCTTGCCGTGACGGGCCTCGTCGCGCGCCATTTCGTGCACGGTGTCGTGGATGGCGT
>DMNP01000091.1 GCA_003452695.1 Eggerthellaceae bacterium | reverse complement strand
CAACACGTTTTGGCCTATAACCCGAGAGTAAGGCCAGTTCAAGCCCCGTAAAAACGCCTTGAAAGTTCCCCGTGCTTCAATTCTGAAGTTATCATATGGGGGCTTTGAGAAGGCTCCATATGGTGCTGCCCGCATCGCTGTAACACGCATTCGATACCCCCTCTCGCATCACATTACGCATCACAATCCGCTCCGAACTCACCCCAAATATGAAAACCCGGCCCGCGAAGGGTCGGGTTTCTTTTTCCAGCCATCGATGCCCGCTCATGGCGCCATGCGCGCCTCCACGGGCGTCTGAAGGCCCCACATGCGCTTTCTGGGACGCGTCAGTCGGCGAACACGGCGCCGCGGTTGACATGGTACTCGCGCATCTTCTTGTTCAGCAGCGCCTTGCGCAAGTCGGCCGGCAGCGCGGCATACAATTCGGCGACGGTCTCGTCGGCGAACTCCGTGCGCTGCCATCCGTTCATGTCCTCGAAGAACGACGACCGCAGCCCGTGCGCCTCCGCCTCGTCGCGGAACCTCTCGTTGTGCCATTGCGTCTCGGGGTCGCACTCGTCGATGCCGTTCACCTGGCAGTGCTGGTGCACCATCTCGTGCAGCAGCTCCTCGCACATCCAGTAGAACCGCGGCTTACCGCCGCGGGTTCCAGTCGGCAGCGCGTCCGCGTTGAGGCATATGCAGTCTCCTGCGGCAAGCTGGATGCCCGTCAGCAGGCCCGTCTCGGGGTCGACCTCGCCGCAGTCCCCGCTCTCGACCGCGTCTTTCATGGCATGCGGCAGCACCCACATCGGGATATCGGGCGAATAGTGCGCGAACACCCCGTGCGGCATCACAGTGTCATCGCCGACGCACAGCGCCGGCTTTTGCAGCTCGCCCCCGAAGCAGCACCCGTTCAGCGCGTCGTACGCGACGTGCAGCATCTTCTTCTCTTCTTCGTATGCCATAACCGGCCTTCCCCTATCCGACACTCGCCTGTCCTCCGCGGTGCGCCTCGACGTATTCCTTCGTCGCTATCAGCAAGACGCCATCCCGGTACGTGACAGCGCCCACTTCCTTCTCGAACGTGCCCATGGGCGTCCTGGGGCCCTCCATGCCGTCGATCAGATACCTGGGGTGTGCAGGTCCTCGAACGCCCAGAGCGCCAGCAGGTCGCCGACGATGACGGGACGTGTGGGCTCGCCCAGGCCCTCTACAGGTTGGATGCCGTCGGGTCCGAAATGGAACGCGTATTGCATGCGTAAACTTCGCTACTTCGCGGTCAACGCGATATGCGCAGGCTCGTGGATTTCGATGAACCATCCATCGGGCACGTTCACGGTACCGGTTTCACCTGCCTTGATCACGACGATGTCGCCAGTGGCCGTGTACTCGTCATATCCGTTGTCGCCCTTCTTGAAGCCCTCGTAGACGCTCACCTGCGTTGGGCGCGAGTCCAGGTTCTTCACGTCGTAGGTTCCCGCAGGCACATAATACGCGAAGAACTTCTCCTCCATGTCCGTGCCCTCGCTCATGGTGACCTCGCGGCCGTACTGTCCCTGTTGGCCCGCCACGAGCTCGATTGCGTTGGCGGACGCGGACGCAGACGCCGACGACGACTGCACCGCTGTCACGGCAGCGCTGCTGGAACCCGTGTTGGTTTTCCCGCTCTGGTTGCTTCCGCTGCCGCCGTAGCCGAAGCCTATCGCTAAGTACAGGAGCCAGCCTGCAACGATGATGCCGTAACGGACCGGCGGCTTCAGCTTCTGCTTCACGGTCTCGTTGTTGAGCATGATCAGCGTCAGCGGGATGGGGAATATGAAGATCCATCCCAGCACCCACAGCCATGTCTTGCGCTTCTTGGGCGGCTGCGCAGGCTGCACGTTCACGTACACCTGCTGGGGCTGCTGCTGTGCCGCGAACTCGGCCTGGGCCTGCTGGCGACCCTTCTCGAACTCGTAGCCCGCCTGCGCAGCACCTTGCATCTCAAAACGCTGAACCTCGTCATCGACGGGGAACGTCTTGTTGCAATACGGGCACGTCGCCTGCTTCAGATCGACGTCCACTTCGAGTTGCGCGCCGCAGCCGGGGCACGCGAAATTGACGAGCTTCATGGTCTTTCCTTCCGGCTTGAACTGAACGCATCCCATTTTACCGCTGGTAGACACGTATCGGGGATGCTATTTCCCATGCGCCTCCACGTACTCCCGGGTCGCGATCAGCAACGTCCCGTCCCTAAACGTCACCGCGCCCACTTCCTTCTCGAACGTGCCCACGGGCGTTCTGGGCCCTCGAGTCCGTCGATGAGGTAGCGCGGGTGCTTCGGGTCCTCGAACACCCAGACGGCGAGCAGGTCGCCGACGACGATAGCGTGGGATACTCGACGCCAAATCATGCAAGACGATAAGCAGAATTGCGTATGTTTGCGTAAAGAGAAAAAGATAAAGCATGCCTTGTATTTGCATATTTATACTAAACGCTCACATCATATTGAATTGTGTGAGCGTTTAGTATAATCTATCATTGGTAATCAACGATGCTCTACGGATACGACGACATGCTCAGGCGGTACGGATCCGCCTACCAGATCGGCAAGGCGGTAAAGTCCGGCGCTGTTTGCAAGATCGCCCGCGGGCTCTACTCCGACGAGAGGCACCCCGACCCCAACGCCGTGGCTTGCGCGCTCTGGCCGCAGGCGGTGCTCACCATGGACTCCGCCTTCTACCTGCACGGGTTGACCGACGTCGTCCCCGATCTGGTGCACGTGGCCACGCCGCGCAACTCCACGCGCATCCGCGATACCCGGATCAGGCAATACTTCATGGAGCCAGGCCTGATGTCCGCCGGGGTAGAAACTACGGGCGGGGAAGGTTCGGCCATCCGCACGTTCACCCTCGAGCGCATGCTCGTCGAGCTTCTTAGGAACGCGGGGACGCTTCCGCTCGACTACTACAAGGAGCTCATCGCCTCGTATCGCAAGATCGTAGACGGCTTGGACATGCGCGAAGTCGAGGACTGCATGGCCCTGTACAAGCGGGCCGACAGCCTATTCGACATGATGCAAAGAGAGGTGCTGTGAATGGACCTCCGGGAAATCCGCGACGCGTACATAGACGATGGGCTCGATTTCCAAAACGCCACGGCAAGGACGTGCAGGGACGTAGTTCTCTCATTGATCTCGGCCTCGCGCATGGCGGACCACGTGACCGTAAAGGGCGGCGTGGTTATGCAGCAGATATCTGGAGACAAGAGGCGCGCCACGCGGGACCTCGACCTCGACTTCGTGCGCTACCCGATGACCGACGAGGCGATCCGATCCTTCATCCACGCGCTCTGCCCATCCGACGTGGATGTAAAGCTCGAGATCGCAGGTCCCATAGAGGACCTCGAGCACCAGGACTACCACGGAAAGCGCGTGCACCTGCGCATCACGGACGGCTCCGGCACGAGCATGGACGCCAAGCTCGACCTGGGAGTCCATGACAAGCTGCCGCTTGAGCAGCAGGAGCTTTGGTTCGACACGGCGCTCCAGGACGAGGGCATCGCGCTCATGGCGAACGGCAAGGAGCAAATCTGCGCAGAGAAGCTCCGCTCCCTCATGCGCATCGGCGCGGTCTCAACGCGATTCAAAGACGTGTTCGACGTGTACTACCTGTTATGCCGCGAGGGGGTGGATGAGAACGCCCTGGGCCAAGCGATGCGCTTGCTGGTATATGATGCCGGCGACATGCGCGAGAACAACTCGCAAGACGCTTTCGCACGCCTTTCCCGAGTGCTCAACGACCGCCGATTCCGCAATAATCTTGCCAACGCGCGCAACAACTGGCTTGGAGCGAACGTAGACAAGGTCGTATCAGGAATCCTACGGCATTTCGAAGCATGACCGGCAATGTATCGTTTTGTTGACTGCCATTAAAGCAGGCGCCCCACGATCAGATGCACATTCGAGCTCGACACGCGTCCCCTCACGTTGACGTTGTAGTGCCGCACGTACTCGCCAACTATCTCGGCACCGTACAGTTCCAGCGTCAGCGCCGTCCTCCCGACCACCATGAGCGCCGGGCACGGCAACGAATGGAACACCTCTGCGAGCCTGCGGTGCCCCTCCTCGCCGAACACGGTCCCGTAATCGGCGAACTCGCTGTCGTATGGCGGGTCCAGGAACGCGAAGTCGTCGGCCGTGCACCGCATGAGCGATTCCTCGAAGTCGCAACACGCCAGTTCCGCATTCCTCAGCGCCCGGGCGTGCACGGCAGTCACGTCGTCGGCGTGGAACGCCTTCCCGCGGCCCCACGGCACGTTGTACTCGCCGCGGCCGTTGCGGCGCACGAGCCCGCTGTAACTGGTCTTGTTGACGGCGAAGAACGCGGCCTCGACGGACGGTCCGCCCGCGACCGCCCGCGATCGCCCCGTTGAGCACGTCGCGCGCATGCCCGTAGAGCGCCCGCTTGCCCTCTTCGTCTGCCGCCGCGTACTCGGCCTCCATGGCGGCGAGCTCGCCGTGCAGCAGGTGGCAGCGATCGCGCACCGCGCCGTAGAACGACACGAGCTCGGGCGACGCGTCCGACAGCAGCGCGCTGTCGGGCTTCAACGCGAAGAACATCGCGCCGCCGCCGAGGAACGGCTCAACATATCGTCCCGTGTATTCCGGCACGAACGGCAGCAGCTCGTCGAGCTCGTTGCGCTTCGAGCCGGGCCACGTGAGCATCGGCGCTATCGATTGTGTAACGTACGCTTGCTCTACGGCGCTCTCGCGCTCGTGGAGGTAAGCGTAGTAGGTGCCTTGGCTCAACCCCGTCTCGTCGAGTATCTCGACGACGGGGCGACCCTCGTCTCGCATGTCCAGAGCACGGTCGACTAGCCTCTGGTCAACCTTCCGGCGCGTCATGACAACACCCTGTTATCTGTAATATCGAACATAATTCACATCATAGATTACAGATAACTCGCGTGCAAACTTTTCGTCTACAGATGCCTCCCGAAGCCGTGAAACGGGCCACATGCCGACCTCGGTTCACAGGGGCGACGCCGTCCCTTGGACCGCGTGAAACAAGCATACCTGCGTTTACAGTCAATATCCTACAAACAAGCAACGCTTGTTTGTAGGATATGACCCGTTCTCTGTACGATGAACGCCAGATAAGTAAACGTACACGAGAAAGAAGGGACCCGTCATAATTAACGCACTCCGCAGCAGGTTATCCGATTTCTACAACACAGACTGTCTTCGCGGTCTCCTCTTGAACCCGATAGAAGTACACGAGCGCAACGTACGCAACGGTAACTACGCCTGACTGGCAAAAGCACGCGGTTGGAACAACCTTCAACAACTCGGCTATATGGAGTATTGCGCCAGCGCTGCCAAACATCTATCGCATTTCTGGCTCGGCGAGGAAAAATGCACGTTCGACCAGCTCACCAAGAACCTCCTGTTCTTGCACGACACGGTCACAGACCTTCACGACCACGCAGAGCTGATGAAGCCTATGGACACCCACGACGAACTCCTAGACATCCCCGATATCGACGAACCGGAGCCCCTCAATGCCTAAGACAAGTGTTACCCCCGACAACTACGCAATGGGAAGACGCATGTATACAGCTCGTCTCATGCGCTTCATCCCGACACAAAAAGACCTCGCCGACATGTTGCACGTCGCACCGCAAGCCGTCGGTCAGTGGGAGCGTGGCGAGAACGGCATCGACCCGCATATCGCACAGCAACTTGCATGCGTGCTCGGCGTGCCTGCCAGCATTCTCATGTACGGCGTGCAACCACCGATCACAGCCAAAGTCGAGTGCCTGCAGGTACTCAATCGCGCAGACAACCTGCTCTCCATGCTCGGCGGACAGACATACCAGATGGACGCCTTCATCGACGAGATGCTCCCCATCGACCGCGAATTCCTCGAGCAGGCCGCGCAAATAGACGACCCGTTCGACAGGACAACCGACATGAACGCAGCCCTCATGGCGTCTATGAAAGCCGATTTCGAGTCGATATGGGCATACGTCGTCCGAGAAGAGCACCTGGGACTGCTCAACGACGACAAATCCCCGTTCAAAGATATCAACAACCCAGATAATGCAAAGAAACTCGAGCGCTTGGCAGAAGACCTCGCGCTTATCCGTATAAGCCTGAGTTACGAAGAGCTCGTAGCCGCCTATCTCTATCGCACGCCTAACTATGACGATATCAAAGGCAACATCGGAGACACCATTGAAAAACAACTCATCGATGAAGTAACGAAGCAAAACGTATACACGTAATCTGACCCGCAGTTAAAGACGACGGAATTTCGTGCTTCGTGGGACAAACCATCCGACTCACAGCCGATGTCCCACGACCAGATGCACGTTGCTCGACGACATCCTACCCCGCACGTTAACAGCGTAGCGCCGCGTGTATTCCCCGATGACATCGTCGCCATACAGCCCCATCGTAAGTGCCGTCCTGCCGACGACCATGAGCGCCGGGCACGGCAGCTCGTGGAGCACGTCCGCCAGCCGACGATGCTCATCCTCGTCGAACGTGGAGCCGTAGTCGGCGAATGCCTATTACGTTTTTTCGGTGTGATGTTCCGCGGCTCATCGGTGCGCCGTTCCACGGCGCGTCGGTGCGCGCTTGCGCGCAGAATCGGTGCGGGCGGGCCGCATGACCGCGCCCGCACCTGCAGCGCCGCTATCCTAGCACATGCCTAGCCTATATCGCTCATGCGCTTGCGCATCGACTAAGCCTGCAGCGGGCCGATCATGTCAAGAGGGGCGCTCACGCGCCCCTCGCTTGTCTGATGGTTGCTGCGTTGGCGTGTATCAGCCTACCGTGGAACGCTGTAGCGCCGCTGCGTGGAACCGCGTAGCAAAACCAGCGTAATAAGCATCAAGTCGCCTGAACCGCTCGACATCTGGTTTACCCACCCCATCCACGTCACGGACGACACAGGCACGCTCGCAAGCTGCAATGCGCGCAAGCCAGGAAGAGCTCATTGCCCTGGCAAGGATCGAAGCGAAGCCACTCGCGCCGAAATCGAGATAGCACTCGAGGAGTTCATGGGGAACCAGGTAGAGGTAGACCGCAAAGCTTTCGTCAGCCATGTCGACAAAGATAAGAGGACAGTCAATAAGCATCTAGAGGACAGCGAGCTCTTCGAACTTGTCAGCGGCCCTTCCTTCCAGCGCCGTCATCCGACGTAAGTGCTAGCCGAGCAACCTGCAACGTTCCGATCAAAGCGCACAGGGGGTACAACGACATCACCTATAGGAAACATGATGTTGTTGTACCCCCTCAGCGAAAGGCAACGGGAGGGCGAAAACGTGCCGAGGCACACGTTTACGCCCTCCCATCACCGTTGCCCATCTGACTTGATGACCTATCAAAAAACAAGGCTGAATCGCGCATAAAGCGACAATACAAAAAAGATGCAAGTCTATTGAATTGAGCCAGCTATTCTTAAAACATGTGAGTAAACCATCATCGACTTCAGCATGAAATGCAACGATGCTGAATTCATTCTCTCAAGCCACTCAATCGTCGTCTCGACATTTTCTTTATCTCCATCGACAGGCCTAATGTCCCTGCAACTTAGCGTAGCCTGAATAGTGATTCCACTTCTTCCTTAACTCGTTTGATTACAGTCTTCCTAATGTATGTGCAATCTCTAAGTACATCGGCGCTTCCAATTTGCCACTCATGGTAATTAGTGCCGGGTCTTCCAAGCATCCTTGCAACCTTTGTGTATTCGTTTGCGCGTTCTGCAAACCCTCCACCAGGAAACGCCTCGGGGAAAAAGCCTGTTACGAACTCGACCTTTGTATCCTCGTCCTTATCAGTTGGAAACTGCGAGATGCGAATACGCCAATCGGAACCGTAATCGTCACCATCGCCCTTTCTTAACGCAACCCGTAGCGATAAAGGACCTTCAACGTACGAGGGCAAGTAAGGGCATAATCCGCCCATGAAAGTTTCAACGTATTCTCTGTATGATCGTTCGCATTCCAGAAGCGCTATCGCGCATCGCTTCGATTTCTTCTTTGCTCGGAGCATCCTGCACCTGCTCAGAAAGGTTCTGGCGGCCCCGAAGGCAGTCCATATAAAGAGCCAGATTGTTGCACTCTAGGTAATCGAAAACAACTGCTTGCTTATCGCTGCTCTTTATACATCCGCATAACAATTGGAAGAGATTCGCGAGGAGCTTTTCGTGCCCATGCTTCTCGCAGAAAGACTTTATGTAGGACTTGCTTTGATGTGCGAGATAATCTGCAGCCAAGTATTCCTGCAATACACAATGAGAAAAGTCAGTGCCATCATGGGTTTTCACGAGCAGCCCGCTCCTTTTCCCATGTGCTTCGATTTGATTTGCCTCTTCAGCCGTCATGGCTGAGATGAGGAAGGATCTTAATGGAAGCGTTTCTGGGTCGAGGAGTTTCTTTAAAGCGTAGGATCCAAGCTGACGCCTAACATAGGATGAATCCATTTCTGCATCTGGCTCTATCTTAAAATCAAGCATGCTGGTAATACATTCGTCGTATACGGCAGATAAATTCCTTGGAACTGCGTTATCGCCTTGAACGTAAAGGAATCTCACGAGACAAGAAAGATGTAACGGGTTTTGCATCAGTTTGCGACCAGCATCGCTGAATCGACTCATCACGCTATGCGCATGATATATGCCGTTGGCCTTCAGAAAACCGATGACTTGTTCGTTGCTTAAGCTATCGAGCCGCACACAGTCAATGCCAATAATCGAGCAGTCGCTTTCGACACGTGACGAGCAGATTATTTGCGATCTTTCGCGTCGAGCGTACAAGGCTAATTCGTTTAAAAGAAGATCACGATCTTTTCTCGCCTCATCAAGCCCATCAACCATCAAACAGAACAAATCCGGGTTTGCCGCAACAAATTCCCCGCTTATCTCAGGTGTTGTTTTTGCGATTGCGCATGCTGCTCCATCTTCTAGTGAGCTGTATAGACGTGACCAGCCGCGCGCTTCAAGAATAACGGGAATTCGAGTGCTTTCGCCATCGAGATAATACCGTGCAAGTTCAGAGGCCAGGCTAGCGATAAGCTCGCTTTTTCCTATGCCAGGCTCGCCTGATATGAGCATAGAAGAGTTCGCCTTTGCAAGATCAGCAGAAGTGACGCTCTCCTTCGTGCGCCCCCTGTGAACAGTTCTCTCGATTGAGTCCGATTTGGTCATCTGGATAACCTGTTCGCAGTATCTCGCCAGAATGGGACGAACACGATCTCGCTCGGAAATGGCTTCGGTTTTAATTGCCTTTGCCCTTTCAAATGAGAACTCTGTATAGATTCTTGGCCAAGTCTCCGCAAGCTCCGATGGCGTTTCTGCTGAAAACTGCTTATCTGCCGCGTTTAGAACGCTCACGAAAAAACGAAACGACGTACCGTTCGTGATGCAATAAAGCGGTGCGCGCGTCCAGTGAGTATAGAACTCCGCCTGCGTCCTAGCGTCGTCGAGTTCCTCATCAGGACCCTTCACTTCCACTGCAAGAAGAGTGGCATCTCGATACTCATCGCTCAATGCCGTTTCGCGATCAGGCTTAGCAGTTTTTTTCGTGTAGCACATCGCATCGGCTAGGTGAGGGCTTCGACCGTCCTTCGTTGTAGTAAACGGGAACCTCGGTTGAGATGAACTCCGATGGATATCCGAGTATTGCGAGAAGCTTCATAACGACTTTTGCGCGCACGTCTTCTTCGCTGTTGAGCTGCTCCATCTCTATTGCTCTTACAAGTTCATCGCATCCCGACATGTCGTCGCTCCTTCTTCTACACCGCCCATACGGGCACAGCCTGCACGTTATCGCTCACGAAATATGGGGCCTCCGCCTGGCAGAGCACATGGCCGAACCCCACCTCGTAATCAGGCATGCCCTCGAGGCAGGAGAAGCTCTTGACAGCATCTGAGCCCACGGTCGCGGCAGTTTTCACCTCTACAGGATGCAGCGTCCTGCCGCGTTGGACGACCAGGTCGATCTCGCGCTTCTTGGCATCGCGGTAGAACCATATGTCCCGCAGGCTCTCGCCCGCGTTCATATGGCTCTTCAACACCTCACCTACGGCGAACGTCTCGAACATGTGGCCCGCCACGGCCCCCCGCTCGAGCGCGTCCGGCGTAGTCCAGCGGGCGAGATGGCACGCGAGGCCCGTGTCCGCGAAGAAGAGCTTCGGGGTCTTCGCGAGCCGCTTCTCGACGTTCGCCCAGAAAGGATGCAGCAGGTGGATGACGCCGGAGGCCTCGAGCACCGACGCCCACGACTGCACGGTCTTGTAGTCCACGCCCACCGTCCTGGCGATGTCGCTCGCGTTGAACAGCTGCCCCGTGCGCGCCGCGCAGGCGACCATGAAGCTGTAGAACCGCGACTCGTCCTTCACGTTCACGAGATCGCGCACGTCGCGCTCGAGGTAGGCGCGCACGTAGTCGGTGTAGAAGGGGTCCCACTCGATGCCCGGGTCCTGGAGCTCTGGCATGCTCCCCCGGTGGATGACCTCCCAGATGCTCTTGGGTGCCGGCGGCACGTCGGCCGCCTTGAGCTCTGCTGGCACGTAAGCGCGCGGTGCCGCAGCGACGCCGGTAATCTCGCGCAGGGAGAGCCCCGCCATCTGGATGATGCGGACGCGGCCGGCGAGCGACTCGCTCACGCCTTTCATCAGGTGGTAGGTCTGCGACCCGGTGAGCACGACGGTGCCCTTCTCGTCGGATTTGTCCACGAGGAACTTCACGGTGGAGAACAGCTGCGGCGCCTTCTGCACTTCGTCGATGATGATCGGCAGCTCGTGGCTGCGGAAGAACAGCAGCGCGTCCTGGGTTGCCTGCAGGAGCGCCGAGGGGTCTTCCATGGTCACGTAGTTGTAGCGGCTCCCCAGATGGTGCCTGAGCATCGTGGTCTTGCCGACCTGCCGTGCACCCGTGACGAGCACGACCTTGCCCTGCCCGAGCATGCGGTCGACGGTGCGTTCCACCTCGCGTTCGATATACATGAGCGCCTCCTGTCTTTCCGGAAGCATTATTACTCAATTATCGAATGAGGTCAAATTTAGGAATAGTTATCCTAATAGTATCTATTTCGATATGGACATGAAGCGATAGCACAAACATCGATGAAGGTCCGAATTACCCTGCATGCCATCGAGCCATTTCTCAGTGCTTCGGAGCACAATGGCGCCTCCATGCGCATCGAATCCGAATACCAAAACACCAATGGCCTTAGCTTCTTGGTGTCTGCAGTTCGTCTTTGCCACCATCCCTGGCCGCTAGCCCACACGTGCGCGGACAAGCCCGATAACGTAGCAGGCCGGACGATCACGCGTAGGGTGTGCGCCGCTGCCCGGGCGTGACGCATGACGGACGCGCGCCCCCGACAACCTTTCATCAGGCCAGATCGCGGCGCAGTGTGGGCTGAGCACGCGGCCGGAGGCAGACCGCGCAAGCGGGCTGCCGT
>DMNP01000407.1 GCA_003452695.1 Eggerthellaceae bacterium | reverse complement strand
CCCGGCGGCGGCTTCATCTGGGAAACGAATGCTTCCATGCAGGTCGTGAAGCGCGAGAACCTCGAAGCCATGTACGACACCGTCCGCGACTACGGCAAGAAGTAGCGAATCGTTGAGGCATACTGTTCATATGCGGCGGATGTTCCCAACGATGGCGAAGGAGCGGCTATGAACGTATCCCACATGCGAGAGGTGCTCGTGCTGGCCGAGCAGCTGAACTTCACGACGGCAGCTGCAGCGCTCTACGTCTCTCAGCCGACGCTCACCCGACATGTGAACAGCATCGAGGAGGAACTCGGCGCTCAGCTGTTCAAGCGCACGAACCACGTGGTCGAGCTCACGAGGAGCGGTGTCGTGGCAGTGAAGGCTTTCGAGAAGATTCTCGAAAGCTACGACACCCTCCTTGCCGACGTTGCCGCGCTCGACGAGGAAGAGGAAAGCGACCTGCGGCTGGGCATGGTGTATTACGGCACAACCGCTTATTACGGATACCCCCTGCTCGAGGAATTCGCGAAGAAGTATCCGAACGTGCGCGTCTCGACCATCACCGCTCAAACCGTCCCGATCTACAAGCACTTGCATAACGGCGCCATCGACGCCGCTCTGACCATCACCTCCGACGACTACGGCAACGACATAAAGCGAATAAACGTGGCAACTATCCCGTTATACGCCTTCATGCAAACCGATCATCCCTTGGCGAAACACACGTCGATTTCGGCCGAAGAGCTGTCGCAACAACGCTTGGTGCTTAATTCGATACCCGTGGGCAAGCAGCACCACATACTGGGGCTTTTCGATCTGCATGGCCTGGCTCCCAAAGACATCGTCTACCTGAACCATATCGACGAGCTGCTTCCAGCGCTCGCGCGGACCGGAGGCATTTTCATCGGGAGCATGCTGCTGACGGCCATTCCCCAGCAGCATCACGCATTCGTCAAAATCGACGCCGACGACTTCACGATCGATGTCGCACTTGTGTACCAGAAAGACAATCCGAATCCCAACATCGCCCGCTTGGCCGCCTGCATCCCGGATATCAGGAAACCTGCGATGTAGACCGATGGCCGCAGATGGGGATGAGAATTTGGGGCGCATCCCCTTCCCGCCAGCCTCAATACTCGGTTTGGCTTCAAACAAACATCGATCGGCCGTTCGAACCGCCTTTATTGCCAGCGGGTTTCCCGCTCGTTTCACGCCCGTTTCCCCTTTTCGCGAGGAAACGGGCGTGAAACACGGGGTGCGGAGAATCGGGTCATTGGCACCAGGATATGAAAGGAGTTGGTTGCCATGTACGATACCGGTTCGACCGCGTTCATGATCGTCTGCACGATGCTCGTGCTGCTCATGACACGAGGTGAAGACGAAGCCCACCCAGCATTCCGTGAAGGAAATGCGCAGCATGGGCGTGCAGCCGGACTTCATCGTGTGCCGATCGGACCACGAGATCAGCGACTCGGTGCGTGCGAAGATCGCCCACTTCTGCGACGTCGACGTCGATAGCGTTTTGTCGTGCGTGGATGCACCGAGCATCTATGAAGTGCCGCTTGACCTGTTCAACCAGGACTTCGACGCCAAGGTGTTGCGAAGGCTGAACCTGCCCGAAGGCGAGCTGAGGCGCGTGCCGATGGCCGATTACGTCGATGCCGCCGCACGCTGCACCGGAGAAGTGAACGTAGCCGTGGTCGGAAAGTACACGAGCCTGCCCGATGCGTACCTGTCGGTCATCGAGGCGCTTGGCCACGCCGGCGTGGCCAACGGAGTGCATGTGAACGTGAACCTGATCGATGGCGAGGAGCTCTCCGATGCCAACGCCGAAAGCGAGCTTGCCGGCATGGACGGCGTCCTGGTGCCCGGGGGCTTCGGCCAGCGCGCTTTCGAGGGCAAGATTGCAGCCGCTCGCTATGCTCGGGAAAACGCCATTCCCTACCTGGGCATATGCTTGGGGTTGCAGGCAGCGGTCTGCGAATTCGCACGTCATGTTGCCGGCCTGGCAGGGGCCACGTCCGCCGAGTTCGCCGACGAGGGCGCGCTCGCCGCAACCGACGATGCGCCTTTCGTCATAGACCTCATGCCCGAACAGGAAGACGTGGAAGACAAGGGCGGCACCATGCGGCTTGGCGCTTACCCCTGCAAGCTCGCGCATGACACGCGTGCGTTTGCAGCCTATGGCGTCGAGCTGGTCTACGAACGGCATCGCCACCGCTACGAGGTGAGCAACGCCTACCGCGAACAGCTGACGCAGGCCGGCCTCGTGATATCGGGACTATCCCCCGACGGCCGCCTGACCGAGGTGGTGGAGCTTCCCGACCATCCCTGGTTCGTGGCCACGCAGGCCCATCCCGAATTCAAGAGCCGTCCGGGACGCCCCCACCCGCTGTTCCGCGATTTCGTCGCGGCAACCCTGCGCCAGCTCGAATGAGTCGGGAGAACAGTTCTCCCGACTCATTTTCCGCGGAACGGAAACGCGGCGCTTATTCCAGGTACGCGCCGGTTTGGCGGTCCCAGAGCAGGGCGTATTCTCCGCCTTGGGCGATGAGGTCGGCGTGGGGGCCGTCTTCGACGACCTTGCCCTCCGACAGCACGACGATGCGGTCCAAGCTGGCAACCGTGCTCAGGCGGTGCGCGACGACGATGCTCGTGCGGCCGGCCATCAGGCGGCCGAGCGCCTCTTGCACGAGCCGCTCGCTTTCGCTGTCGAGCGCGCTCGTGGCCTCGTCCAGCACGAGGATCGGGCAATCGGCCAGCATGGCGCGCGCTATGACGACGCGCTGGCGCTGCCCGCCCGAAAGCTTCACGCCGCGCTCGCCGGTAACGGTGTCGAAGCCCTGGGGCAGGCGCTCTATGAATTCCAGCGCGTTGGCCTGGCGCGCCGCCTCGCGTATCTGCTCCATCGTTGCGCCGGGACGGCCGTAGGCGATGTTCTCGGCTATGGTGCGGTGGAACAGGATGGATTCCTGCGGCACGTAGGCGATCTGGCGGCGCAGGCTCTGCTGCGTGCAGCGCGCGATGTCCTGGCCGTCCACGAGGATGCGCCCTTCCTGGATGTCGGACAGGCGCAGCAGCAGCTTCGTCAGCGTGCTCTTCCCCGCCCCGCTCATGCCGACGAGCCCCACGCGCTGGCCGGCGGGGATGTGCAGCTCGAAATCCTCGAAGACGCTCGTTTCCGCATCGCCGTCGGTGTAGTGGAAGCCGATGCCCTCGAAATCGATGGCGCCCTCGCGCACGACGAGCTCGGTTGCATCCGGCGCGTCTGCCACGAGCCGCGGCTCGTCGAGCACGGTGGTCATGCCGGCGGCATCGCCGAAGGCGCGGTTCAGGCGCTGCAGGCCGTTGTTGATGAAGTTGAACTGGTTGGTGACCGTATAGGTGTAGGTGAACATCATGACGAGCGTGCCGGGCGTGATGCCGAACCATGCGTTGCCGCCGGTGATGAACACCGTCACGACCGCCATGATGCTTACGGCGATGACCGCGGTTATGATGCCGCGCGCAAGGCTTGCCATCATGCGCTTGCTATCGCGCGCCACGACCTCGCGGTTGTAGTCGTCGAACAGCCCGCGCTCGTAGTCCTCGCGCCCATAGGTCTTCACGGCCAGGATGTTGGCCACGCTGTCGGCCAATTCGCCCGACAGCTGGTTCTGCGCGCCCGCCGCCTGCTCGTTCAGGTTCAGGATGCGACGGTACATGTAGTAGCTCACGCCGCCGTACAGCAACAGCAGCACCATGAGGATGGTCACGTACACGGGCACACGCGGCCCCAGCACGAGGCAGATGAACACGACCGATTCCAGAACGGGCAGGAAGGGGAAGTTGATTCCTTCCACTATCTGGTTGTACGCAGCCATGAACTTGGTCGTCTGCGACACGAGCGTGCCGCCGAAGCGATTGGAATGGAAGCTCATCGACTGGTTGGACAGCGCGTCGAAGCACAGCCGCGCCAGATCGTAGGACACGGCGATCTCGAGCTTCCACAGCGTGTAGTCCTGCAGCTTGCTTGCCGCCTGGCCCAGGATGTTTATGGCCAGCAGCGCCGCAATGTAGGGGCCGAACACCTGGAACACCTGGTCGGGCGCAACCGGCTCGGCGGAGATGCGGTCGACGATCAGGCTCATCACATAGGGGTTGCCGTAGGTGAGCAGGATGCCGAACCCGATGGTCGAGAGCACCATGGCTATGTAGAGGCCCAGGTGCTTCTTCGTTGCCTGCCAATAGTAGTGCAAGGTGCGGCGCGTGGTCCTGTCCGCGCCGGAACGCCGTTCGCTCACAGTTGTCCTTTCGATGTGTTCGACGCTCTAGGATACTCCGTCGAACAGGCAGACGGAAGCGCAATCTTTCGATTCCGCATCAGAGTTTCCGTTTCAGCTCACGTGCCCCTCGCGTTCGACCGCCTGGACGGCCAAGGAAGAGGGATGTTCGCTAGGCTTCGGCTTTGCCTATGAATATATAAGGATTTGTGCCTGCAGAATCGCGCACGCCCCCTTCCCTGGCCGTCCGGGCTGCGCACAGGGTGAACTGCAACGAGTTTCCGCTCTTGCGCCGCAAGCCGAACGGCCGAGAGCATTTCGGCACGTTCCTCGCACATGAAAGGCACATCTCCAGAACGCTACGAGAAGGGCCCGCGCTTGCACGCGGGCCCTTAACTCATAGCGATTTGCGACCTGCTTGCAGGTCGTTTGCTCAGGATGCTATTCCCAGGTATCGGCAGCAGAATACGGGATGTTGCCGCAGCCGGGATACGGGCCGCCATGCACGGAGCGGTCGCCCTTTATCTCGAAGTACTTGCCCACGCGGGTATCCTCGACCATGGCACAGGAGTTGCCGCACACGGAAAGCGGCTCGTCCTTCATGAAGCGATGATGGTCGTCCAGGTCGTAGTAGTCCGGCGCGCCCTCGATGCCGCCCTTGTACGTGGCGTACTGGTAGTACTGCTCGCACAGGTCCTCCAGGATGCCGGGAATCTTGTAGGCGCGCATGGTGCGCACGAAATAGGTCCAGTCGGCAACCTCGGCGGGCTGCTCCTTCTTGTAGATGGCCGTGCAGATGCAGCGGATGGTCGGCCAGCCGGCAAGCGAGCAGGCGCGACGATAGTCCTCGATGTACAGGGCATCGGCCAGACCGAGCTCCTTCATCTTGTCGGTTTTCTTGTCGTCCGGGGTGCGACGGTCCACGAAGATGTCGCTCATGTAGAACTCGCCGCCGAACTTCAGCACGCGATAGATGGTGTTCAGCTGAGTCTGCGTGTCGGGCGCATGGCTGACAGCACCGTTTGCAACCACCAAGTCGATGGAATCGCTCTTGATTCCCAGGCCGTCGAGGGTCATGTGGCAACCCTGCTTGAACTCCACGTTGTTCGCGCCAAGCTCCTCTTTAATCTCGTTGGCCTTCTTCACCAAGTCCTCGCTGAACTCGATGCCGATAACACGGCCCGTCGGGCCCACCAGCTTGCCGGCGACGAACGCATCGCGACCAGCACCGCAGCCCAGGACGAGCACGGTGATGCCGTCCATTGCCAGCGGGAAGGGGTTACCCCAATCTGCCGCGCCCTCGGATGCGGCTGCGGGTATCTCTGCGAGGATCGGTTCGATGTTAGCCTTTTGGATATCAGACATGTCGTTTTTCCTTTCGAAACTTGGCTGCGCTACCCAGATGCCGCCTTGGACCCGGCCCGGGAAGCGCAACCATACGTCAATTATCCCGAATAACGAGCATTTGAAATGCGAAGCACAGTCGGCCACCTGAAGCTTCGCTGCAATCGGGCATGCAGCAACAGGGGCACATGCCCAGTAAGCACTTACCGATTAGGCGATTAGGCTTCGGCCGCGCCCTTCTTGTGAAGCGGTTCCAGCCAGTACATCCAGAGCAGCGCACCCACGATGCCGCCCACGATGGGGGCAATAACATAGACGACCCACACGCCCGGCTCGAAGACAGCGGCCGGGTCGGCACCTGCGACGACCGCCATGATACGCGGCATGATGTCGCGCGCGGGATTGAAGCCGGCATCGGTCATCGGGCCGACGGTGCAGATACCCATCGTGATAGTCAGGCCGATGAACAGCGGGAAGATCATGTCGCCTGGCTTGCCCACGTTGGCATCTTCGGTCATCGAGAAGATGATGATGAGTAAGATGCACAGCATGATGCCCTCGCCCAGGGCGCCCTGCAGGACGCCGATCGTCAGTCCGGGGTTGTTCGGGTACGGTTCGGCCCAGACCGTGATGGCGGAGGCCCAGTCTGCCCCCTTGGCCGAAACCTCGCCGGCGGGAAGCGCGGCAAGTGTCGCGAGCGTCGGGCTGAAGTACAGCCAAAGGATGAAGGCGGCCAGGAAGGCACCGAGGCACTGCCCTATCAGGTAGATGGGCAGCTCCTTCCAGGGAAGGCGCTTCGCAACGCACATGGCGATGGAAACGGCGGGATTGAAA
>DMNP01000231.1 GCA_003452695.1 Eggerthellaceae bacterium | reverse complement strand
GCCCGCCTGCGGAACGCGAGCCGGAGGTATTCGACGGCGCCGGACTCGATCGACTCAACGCTGCCGAAGCGCTCCACGACCCGCTCGGCTTCCGCATCGGCGATGTCGCGGTCCTCGCCGGTCTCCGGGTCGAAGCCCACGCAGACCATGTCGCCGAAGACGATCGAGTAGAGCTCGCCCTCCTCGATCGCATGCGAGAAGTCCATCTGCGAGAGGTAGCCCGCCTCGGCCATTTGCCGCGTGGCGTAGATTGCTCGGTTCGCAGTATCGAGCGATGCGGTGAGCAGCCCCTCCTCGTTGACGTATACGGCCGGCATGTCTTCGAAGATGTAGCCCGCCGGCTCGATCGGCCCGCCGACGCATGCCTGCAATGCGCGCAGGAAGCTGCCGTGCCCGTCCGCCTCCAGCACCTTGCGGTACGGATGTCCGCCGACCGGCACCACCATGACCTCAAGCGTTCCCGTGTTTCCCATCATGACCTCCTTCGATTCCGGCCCGCCCCTTGCGGGCCCGTGGCGCGTGCGGCGCCGGGGTTCCGGGCGGGGTGCAAGGAGGAGAGCGAAAACCGGCAGGCCCCGAGTTCCGCGCAGCGGGAGTTTTTCGCGCCTTGCGGCACGCCGGGTTCCCGGCGAGGGTGCGCTCCCGGCGCCCGCAAAAGGCGGGCCGGCTGCGATGGGTCTATGGAAATCCCAGCAACGCGCGCGGTGTCCACGGTGCGGTACTCCTGGAGCCGCTCCGCGGGGATAGCATGCGGTCGTACAGGCGGGCATGCACGGAAAGGGGCTGCCATGGCATCGGGAAGCGCGCAGAAGCTCAAGGTGCTGCACGTGATGGACATACTGAGGACGGAGACCGACCCGGAGCACGGGCTCACCATGCCGCAGCTGATCAAGCGGCTAGCGGCCAGGGGCATCGACGCAGAGCGCAAGGGCATCGCGAACTACCTGTCGCTCACGATGCCACGCGCGCTCTGGGACGACATGCAAAAAGACCTGGACAGGAGCTGCCTGACCACCCACTCGTGGAGGGAAATCGAGAAGCGGCTCTAGGGAGGCCGCCTCGATCCGGCGATGCACGGCCCTAAGACCTAATTGACCTCAGCGCGCATTAGGGTTGGTCTCCTTACGCCGATGCTCGGTTGACATGTCGCTCATGCTCGGCTAATTTATAGTATAGTAACTATTAGCCGACAGGAGCCGTCCATGCAATACATAACCAGGGAACTCGAGGGGAAGTTCCTGGAGGCGAGCGAGGCGTTCAGGGCGGTCATGGTGACTGGCGCGCGGCAAGTCGGGAAGTCGACCATGCTCAAGCACCTCGCGCAGGGCCAGGGCAGGACCGTCGTCACGATGGACCGGACGGCCGACCGCGAGCTCGCGCGGCGCGACCCCGCGCTCTTCTTCCAGACCTACCGCCCGCCCATCCTAATCGACGAAATCCAGAAGGCACCCGAGCTCCTCGAGCCCCTAAAGATCATGTGCGACGAGAGCGAGGAGCGCGGCCGGTTCTGGCTCACCGGGTCGCAGAGCAAGATGCTGCGCAGGACCGCAGGCGACACCTTGGCAGGGCGGCTGGTCACCTTGAACCTCTACAGCCTGTCCCAGCGCGAAATCGCGCGCGTTCCAGGCATCGGGACCCCGAGCTTCTCGTATGCCGACCTGCTGGAGCGGCAGAAGTCCTTCCCCGCCAACAACGTGGTGGACACCTTCGAGCGCATCTGGCGCGGCGGCATGCCCGAAGTCCAGGACCTGAGCGAGAGCATGCTCGCCACGTACTTCGACTCCTACGTCGAGACCTACCTCATGCGCGACGCGGTCGACGACAACGGCATCCACGACACCGAGGGCTTCCGCCGCTTCCTGCGCGCCTGCGCCGCGCTCACCGGGGAGCTGCTGAACTACTCCAACCTGGCGAGGGCGGCTGACGTCAGCGTGGCGACCGCGAAGGAGTGGACGGGCATCCTCGCGGGCATGGGCGTCATCTACCTGCTCGAGCCGTTCTCGAACAACGCGCTCAAGCGCCTCGTGAAGACGCCCAAGCTCTACTTCTGCGACACGGGCCTGGCGGCGCACCTGTCGATGTGGCCGAGCGCGAACGTGCTCATGGCGGGTGCGGCGAGCGGGCATTTCTACGAGACCCACGTGGTGATGGAGCTCGTGCGCTCGTATGCCTACGGCGGCCGCAAAGCGAACTTGACTTTCTACCGCGACCGCGACGGGCGCGAAATCGACCTGGTCGTGGAACGGGGCCGCGCGCTGCACCCGCTGGAGGTGAAGAAATCCGCATCGCCGACGCCGGCCGACGCGGGGCGGTTCAAGCTGCTCGACGCGTCCGGCCTCGACCGCGGGCCCGGCGGCATCGTGTGCATGTGCGAGCGCCCTTACCCCCTGACCGAGACGGACTCGCTCATCCCGAGCAACATCCTGTAGGCAGTCGAAATTTGGAGGAGGATAAGCCCAGAGAGGAGTATCTTCTCTGGGCTTAGCAAGGATGTCGTGCTCTTGTTTCGTCAGGTTGCTTTATCGGCTCAGCAAACACTTTGATGCCGAAGTTGTCGTGGCAGAGAAAACCGGCGAACTCGTAACCGGACTTCTTCTCTGCCACGACCATTCTCAACATGTCCAGAGCATCGTGCGTCCAAAGAGGGTAGCTGGTAAAAGCGGCCCTGTTGCCCTTGCCTAGCGGGACTGCCGGACGAATCTAATGCGTTCAACGGCGTCGCGAATCGCCCTGCTTGTTTCTAGAAGGGCCGCATGTTTGGCTTGCGCTTCGTCGGTTGCGCACTTGGCGCTGCTATGCTCGAAAAAAGCATAATGCATACACGTTTTCACGCGGCGTGTGGTTCGGATCTGAATTTACCATCTCCAAAGACGACGATATTTCCATGAAGTTCACTGAGAAGAAATGCGCCGAGATCTGGGCCGGCGAGCCCGACGAGAATGATCCTCCCGAGGTGCATGCGACCCGCACCGTAACGGAACTCTAGAGCACTGTTTTTACCGACATCCGATAAGTCTAAGTGTGAATCGGTATTACGCACTCGTAGCAGAACTCGTCGGGGCGTATGTGCGCGCCGACGTAGGGCGCGACGAGCGCGATGAGCCTTCCGGGCCCGGATTGCTCGATCCCCGCCTTGTCCAACTCCCCGTACAGCTGCTTCCAGAGCTCCGGTATGACGGAGTAGCCGCCGAACCCGAGTATGGTGAGGGCTTCGGTTTCCGGGAAGGAGCGCAGGTTGGGGTCCTCGTTCGTGTCCGGGCTAGGCACGACGGGGATGCACATGGTCACACGGCACTCCATCCAAGGGGCTTGCGCCCACGCCCGCCAGTCGTCGACCATCATCGCGCCCGGCTCGCTGCCGAGCAGGCGGTACCCCTCTGCCATGCACCTCTCGTGGGCGACGTAGGCTAGCGTCGCGGCTTCCTCCGCCGACGGCGCGCAGACCTCGGCACAGTAGTAGGTCACGGGGGGGCAGGATCGCGTACGAGGACATGCGGTTGCGCGATCGGTCGCGGCTCATCTCGTACTCGTTCAGGAATCGCCGCATCGACTCGAGCTTGCGCCGCTGCCTGGCTATGAACTCCGCGCTGTCGACGCGCCCGAAGTACACGTCGGCGATCTCGGAGCGCGACAGACCGATTGACTGCAGCCGCTGGTACTGGCCGATGGCGGCTACGTTCTGCATGTCGTAGTAGCGGTACCCGGTGTCGGGGTCCACGTGATAGGGCTCCAGGAACCCGCCTTCCTCCATGCGGATCAGCGCGGGGAGAAGCGCTTCGAAGCACTTCCGGTGGGCACGCTCCTGCTTGCGGCCGGAGAGCGGCGCTGCGACGACTACGAAGTCGGTGCGCTCGATCGCGTGCGATGCGGCGCGCTTGGGCGTGGACATGCAGGGCGAAGGAGGCCGACGGCAGTCTGGTTACCCCTCCTTCGGTTACACCCCTTGGCTCGCTCTAAGGGGTACTCCCTTAACTGAATGACATTGCGGTATGAATAGTAACCGTTATCTGCCAAGCATAGGAGTTGCCCGCCGCCGAAGGCCATCCGCTGCTCGCTTACTTGAAGAAGTCAACCACCTTGCTCGACCAGCTTGCAGAGTGAATGACCCGTCCCGCGTTGCACGAGCGGAGGGTCCGCACGTGCGGGCTGCGCTCGACCGCCATCCGGTACAGCGGCTCGGCGTCGATCTCTTCCTGTGGCACGTAGATTATCCGGCGGTTGGCCTTCATCGCCTCCATGGCATGGCGCAGCTTCGCCTCGAAGTCGTCTCGCGCGACGTCGAAACGATACAGGTACGTTGCGGCCTTCTCGTCGGTGACGAGCTCGACGGCGGCGCGCCCGTCCCCTATCGCTGCAATCCAAAACGCGTCGGAATCGGCCGAGAACAGGCCGACCACGATATTTGCGTCGAGCCCCTGGAAAGTCTCATATGCGGCGGCGGCTTCGCCGAGGCGGGCGTCGAGGTTCGCCTCGAGCGCCCGATGAGCTTCACGCCAACGGGCCGAAACCGATTCGCGGACGTCC
>DMNP01000229.1:21810-27044 GCA_003452695.1 Eggerthellaceae bacterium | reverse complement strand
CCGAGACCATCGCCCTGGGGGAGGGCAACACCTTCGCCCTGCCGGTGAAATGGGTCAAGGAGTTCGGTAACCCCGACACGCTGGAGAGCCTGCTGGGCGGCAGCTTCGTGGTCAGCTTCCGCTCGGTGAAGAACAACACCTGGTACGAGCGGCAGTTCACCGTCAGCGAGGCCGACGGCACGCTGACCATCGACAACGCGCCTGCGGAGCGCACCGACCTGACCATCACCAACAACACCGGCATGTTCAAGGCCGTCTCGGGCGCCGCCGTCGCGAACGCCGACGGCTCCTACGCGCTCACCTTCGCGCTGTCGGGCTCCGGCTACGCGTGGCTGTACAAGGGCACCTACGAGCAGGCCCTGGCCGCCAACGCCGAGATCGAGGCCGGCATCGACGCCGGCGTCGGCTCCGGCAACCTGATGAAGGGCGAGACCAACGCCGCCGGCAAGCTCGAGTTCCAGATGGCCGTCTCCGCCGACGAGCTGGGCGCCGACGTGCCCGTGGTGGCCATCTCGAACAGCTACTGGAGCAAGTACAAGAGCGGCCAGAACGCCCAGGAGCGCGCCTACTACCCGCGCCAGTTCTCGCTCGACGTCGACGCGGCCACGCTCGTGACCGGCGACTACGATGAAACGGCAAGCTTCGTCCTGAGCAGCGAGGTGGCCGACTTCAAGGCGGACAGCCCCGCAGCTGTGCGCATCGTGGGTGGTCCGAACTCCAACAACTACAACATGCAGCCGACGTTCGCGATGCAGGATGCCGTGTACGACAAGGTTACCTATCCGACCGTGGTCTCCGGCGATGTTTCCACCGCCACGGCCGAGCTGACCGAGGGCAAGTTCGCCATCAGCCTGCTGAACGCCCCCAACAAAGAAGCCTTCAAGGACAAGGAGCCCATTGCCATGACGTTCCACGTTGCGGCCGATGCTCCCTTCCAGGAGGCTGGGACCGACATCGTGCGCAACGTCACGTTCGACCAGCTTGCCCGCACCATCACCGTTACGGGCGAACCGCTCACGCCGAAGGCGGCCGAACTGACCGCCGGCACCTACGAGGCGGCCAACATCAAGACCGATGTGTCCACCGATGCCAGCGGCATGATCATGGTTACCAAGGCCACCGTGGTAATCGACGCCGAGGGCAACGCCACGGCAATCGTGACCATGAAGGGCACGGGTGCCGACCGTTTCTATATCTCTGACACCGCTGCTACGCACGAGGCGCTGCTTTCCGAGGCCGTCGCCGAGGAAGCCAAGGAGATAAGCGGCCAGGAGTCCAAGCTGCTCGGCTGCTATCAGAAAGAAGGCGAGAGCGCCTACACGTTCTGGCCCGTGCCGATTACGCTCGGCCAGCCCAAGGTATACGCTGCGCGTTCCGCCAGCCATTTCAAGAAATGGGATACGCCGCGCGAGAACTATTACTACGTGCATGATTTCCAGATCGATGCGGCCGACCTTACGCGCGTGAGCGACTCTACCTCCATCATGACGCCGGAACAGGACGCCGAGGTCTACATGAACCAGTTCTACGTGGACAACGGCATCTCGAGTGACCACACGAGCGCGATCAAGGCCAAGGGCACCAATGTGACCGTGCCGTATTACGAGGGCGAGGATGTGGTCAAGAGCTTTAAGTTCAAGACGCCGAGCAACGATAAGTATGTATGGGGATGGTTCGTTGATAGCAACATTCTGAACACGACGTACTTCACTTCGTCGAATCTCAAGAAGATTCAGTATCCGTATGGCAACAAGGGTGCAACCGCAGGTGTTGTTACCTTCCAACCGAAGAATCGCGAGGCGATTCCGTCGTTTACGGCAACGCTTAAGTTGTTTCCCGTTGGCACCTATTACAACGCTTACGATGCCAACGGAATCTACTACTTCTCCGATTCCGGCAAAACTAATGCCGCCACTCCGCTGATCGAAAAGACCTTCACCATCACGGTGCAGGAAAAGCCGCAGGTCGATTTCAACGTTTCCGTGGCGGTTGCCGACCAGAAGACTGGCGAGACCATCGCAAATCCGACGGTGACCATTGTCGACGAGGCCGACAACAGCGCCGTCGAGCCCAATGCCGACGGCACCTATAAACTGAACGCGCTGAAGAAGTACACCGTAAGCGCATCCGCCGAGGGCTATCTGGCCCAAGGCGGCGCCGAGGCAGCAACTAAGACCGGTTTCGTTCCCTCAAAGGAGGGCGAAGTCGTTAACCTTAAGCTGCTGAAGACGGCAGACGCTTCGCATACCCTGACGATCAGCATTGCCGACCAGTTCGGCGAGGCCGTTGCCAATCCGGCCGTCAAGGTGTGGCTCTACGGCACGACGGATGAGGTCGCCGCGAACGCCGACGGCTCTTACACGCTGTGGGACAGCGAGAGCTATGTGTGCGAGGTATCTGCGGAGGGCTACGAGACGGCTAAGATCTATCCCAAGCTCACCGAGGATGCAGCCGAGTCCATCACGCTGAACAAGTACCTGTCCGAGCACACCGTGATCTACACCATTCGCGATGCGGATACCGACGAGGTGCTCGAAGGCGTCACGCTCGCGGTCACGAACAACACCGCCGGTGGAACCATCGCGCAGAACGCGGATGGCAGCTTCACCGTGCCGGCGGATACGAGCATCACCTGCGTTGCCAGCAAGGAAGGCTATCTCAACGAAGACTTCACGCATGTTCCCTCGGGTTTCGATCCCGTAGTGAAGTGCTCCTTCAGCTTGAAGATCAACTACGAGAACCAGCTGAAGGCTGAAATCGCCGCAGCAACCGAGTATGCCGGCGGCATCGTGGAGGCCGAGGGGCCGGGCAAGTGGCCGGCGGGCACGAAGACCACGCTCGAGGCTGCTATCGCCGATGCACAGGCGGTGCTCGGCAATGCCGCCTCTACCGAGACCGAGTTCGAAGCGGCGCTTGCTGCGTTGAAGGCTGCCGAGAAAGCCGCCAAGGATGCGCAGTATGCGTGCGTGGCCGACGTCACGGTACGCGTGAACAAGACACCGGGCGGTGCGGCAGAGCTCTACAAGCTTGCCGTGAGCGCCGATGCGAGCAAGACCTACAAGTATGCGGAGCCCGCCATCGAGGGCAAGCAGGTCACGTTCCTCGATGTTCTGGTTGCCGTCCATGAGACCATCTACGGCGACGCTTTCAAGGCCGATCCCAAGAGTTATTTCGACTCGCAGAACGTGGGCTTCTATTACATCGCCAAGCTGTTCGAGCTGGGCAACTACTACCAGTTCGCTCTCAACGGCGAGAGTGTGAGCAACTACCAGAAGTGCATCGTGGCCGATGGCAGCACCGCCGACGTGTCGATTCTTTCGAAGACGAACGACGTGTTCCTGTCGTTCGGCGAGCTCGAGGCCGAGGCTTCGGCCGAAGCCGACTTCACGGCGACTCTGACCAAGGGCGTCGGGAACCCGACCCCTGCAGAAGGCTACACCGTCACGTACGCCGACGAAGCTGGTAACGAGGTTTCCGGCGTGTCCGATGCCGAGGGCAAGGTGACCGTCGTATTCCCTGCTGCCGGCACCTACACCGTGAAGGGCGTTGCGAGCGAATCTGCGTCGCAGACGCTCGTGCAGCCCTACCAGAAGGTGGCCGTGGGCCCGGCCAAGCTCGCTGCCGGCAAGTACATCATCGACGGCACGTGTTGGAACACCAAGAAAAACACGGCATTTACGATGGTTGGCGTCACGTACGGCGGCCAGGCGGGCAAGGCGCTCCTTACGGTTGCCGAAGACGGTTCTGCTACCGTTACCTTCGACACCGATACGCGCAGCACCTACAACGGCGTGTATCTCGGAGCGCTGGGCAGCCAAGCTGCCGAGGGCGATAGCTACGTTGCCGGCGAAAGCAACGGCAAGGGCGGATACCTGATCACCGTTCCGGTCGATCCGGCCAACCTGACGCAGGATATTAGCATCGTCCCGCATAAGCCCGCCGGTTCGTGGTATACGTCCAACCCGCTCGTCCTTCGTTTCGGCGATGTGCTCACGCCGCTTGCCGTCTCCGAGGTCGAGCAGCTCATCGCAGCGCTGCCGGTTGCAGCCGACGTTGTGGCCACCGACAAGGAGGCCATCCAGGCTGCGCGTGCTGCCTACGATGCGCTCTCGGCCGAGCATCAGGCGCTCGTGTCCAATTACGATAAGCTCGCGGCTGCCGAGGAGGCGTTTGCAAACCTACCCGCCATGAGCGACGAAGCGAAAGCGGCGGCCGCAGCCATCGGCGCGCTCATCAATTCGTACCCGCAGGTTAACGAGGCTTCCGCCACTGCCGTCGCGGAAGCGCGCGCTGCCTACGACGCCTTGGACAACGTGCAGAAATCCTATATCCCGGCGGAAACGTACGATAAGCTCGTGCGCGCCGAGGCATGCGTGGAATTCGCCAACAGCGCCGATGTGAAGAGCTCCATCATCGTCGATCCCTGCAATCCGATTGACGGCGGCGTGTTCATCGGCGCGGTCATCAAGCCGATGAACAACAACACCACCACGCTGTGGCTCTACACGACGAAGGGTGGTTTCGACAAGATAGAGCGCCTGGAGAGCACGAACCCCGCCAACGGCGGCAGCGTGAATCCAATCTCCGGATCGACGTCCCTGCAGCGAATCTATATCAGCATGAGCACCGCTCCGCAGGGCAACGAGTACCGCATGAAGCTGCTTGACGGCACGCAGGACACCGGCATGACCCTTGCCTTCAAGGTGCCGAGCGTCTATGGCACCATGCGCGAGGGCGCCTACAGCGTGCTGGCGCAGGATCCGTCGACGAAGGCGGGCAAGTTCGAGAACGTGACGATAGCATCCGACGGAACGTCCATGACCGCCACGTTCGCCATGCCCAGCGCGTCCTACGACAAGATCTTCCTGGGCAATGCCGCGGATGCTGCTGCGGCAACCGAGGGCTTCATCGCGCCGAACGAGGGCACGGGGAATACGTTCACCATTCCGCTGCAGTCCATGTACCAGCCCATCGAGATTTCCTGCCATTCTGCCGCGGGTGATGCGTGGACGACCGAAGCCGTCGAGTTCGTCGTGGACGAGCAGACGCAGGCGGCGGTGGATGCCATTGCTAAGCTGAACGTGAAGAACTACTGGGATATCGTGGCTGACCAGCGCGAGGACGTGAACGCTGCTATTGCGGCTTACGACGCGCTCGACGGCAACCAGAAAGCCCTGATGGCCAACTCCAACTACCATACGCTCGAGATGGTTGCTCCCATGTTCGTCGTGACG
>DMNP01000229.1:20313-21755 GCA_003452695.1 Eggerthellaceae bacterium | reverse complement strand
CGTCGTGACGGACCGCGTTGCGGCCGAGATTGCGGCGCTTCCCGCCGCATCGGACCTTACCGCCGCCAGCTACGAAGCGGTGTTCCAGACAAAGAAGGACTTCGATGGCATGGGGCATTCCGAAGAGGTCCCGAACCTTCAGAATTCCCAGCTCGAGAAGATGATCGATCAGGAGCTGCGCGACAAGCTGAACGCCAACTTGGCCGCTATTGCCGCTTCTGTTGCCGCGCAGATTGACGCGCTTCCCACGGCGGACGCGGCCACCGTGGCCGACCAGGCACAGGCGCTTGAAGCGCGGGCTGCCCTGAAGGCGCTGCAGGATTCCAATTCGATGAATTCGTATCCGAAGGGCCTGGTCAATGGCATGACCAAGGAAGAAGCAGCCATCGTTGCACAGGACAAGCTGGACAAGTTGGATGCCGTTTTGGCCCTGTACCCTGCCGACTACACGGCGGTCGAAGCTGCTCGGGCGAAGGTGCCTGCAGATTTGGGCATCTACACCGATGAAACCGCGGCATCCGTGACCTCCGCCCTGAATGCAATCGTCGAGGGCAAGATGGCAAACGAGCAGGATGCGGTCGATGCGTGGGCTGCCGCCCTCGAGAAGGCCCTAGCCAAGCTGGCGAAAAAACCTGCCGACTACACGGCCGTCGAGGCCGCCAAGGCCAAGGTCCCCGAACACCTGGTGCTCTACACCGACGAGACGGCTGCCGCAGTTACCGCTGCCCTCGAGGGAATCGTCGAAGGCAAATTCATCGACGAGCAAGCGGCCGTCGACGTCATGGCCGAGTCGCTCGAAGCTGCAATTGCCGGACTCGTAAGCTTCGCCGATGTTGCCGCCGATGCGGAAACGGTTGCCGAAGAGGCCAAGAAGGCCGCCGAAGAGAATCCCGACGATGCCGAGGCACAGACGGCGGCCGATGATGCCGCTGCGGTCGCTGCTGATGCGAAGGTGGCCGCTGCGGATGCGGCGTTGAAGGCCGCCGAGGCCGACAAGGCCAAAGCAGATGCGTTGGCCGAGGAAGCTCAGGCAGCTGCCAACGAGAACCCAGAGAACCCAGAGCTTCAAGAAACTGCCTTGAATGCCAAGATGGCAGCGGCCGAAGCTGGCATGAAGGTTGCCGAAGCTGCCCGCGGGAAGGCAGATGCCGTTCAGGCCAAGGCAAACCTGGCACAAGCCAGGGCTGATAAGCTTGCAGCTGATGCCGCGCAAGCCCAGGTTGCGGCCGAGGAGGCTGTTGCCAAGACGGTCGAAACCGCGAAGGCCGCTTGCGAAGCCGCAGGCATAGCCTATGACGAGGGGAAATCGCCAGACGAGAACATTGCCGCCGCCAACGCTGCGCAGGCCGAAAAGGTCGCGTGGGCCGAAGAGGCCGCAAGGGTCGCCGAGGAACAGGCCGCCCAGGACGTGAAGGCCGCCCAGGAGGCCAAGGAGAAGGCCG
>DMNP01000229.1:0-20193 GCA_003452695.1 Eggerthellaceae bacterium | reverse complement strand
GCCGAAGGCGACGCGAAGGCGGCCCGCTCCGAAGCTGCTGCTGCGAAGGAAGCTCAGGCGAAAGCCGAGGAAACCGCTGCATCTTCCCTGCAGCGCAACGACATCGTGGTGAAGACCAAGATGGTGAAGGCCAAGGCCAAGAAGAAGACCGTGGCCAAGAAGGCGAAGGCCTTCGCCGTTACCGCCAAGGGCAAGGTGAAGTTCTACAAGGTGAAGGGCAGCGCCAAGATCGTGGTGAAGCCCAACGGCAAGGTCGTGGTGAAGAAGGGCCTGAAGGCCAAGGCAAAGCCGTACAAGGTGAAGGTGCTTGTCACCGCTTCCGGTGACAAGAGCTATGCGCCCGCTACGAAGATCGTCACCCTGAAGGTGAAGGTGAAGAAGTAGCGTCCGCGCACCGCGCACGAGACGGTTCGCATGTGCGGCAACGACGTGTGCGCCAACCGCGCTCGGTGCATCGAAGGCGCCTCGCTCCCAATGGGGCGGGGCGCCTTCCCATGCCGCTATCCATGCGTTTCGCATTCGACTTGAATTCACGACGAAAGCCCCGAACAAAGCCAAAAAACGATAAATCGGTGAATAGCTTTGCCGACTTGGATGCGGGGCTGTTTCCCAGGGGGTCGTGTGATAGCATGGAACGGCGCAAAGTCGCAAGACCCTCTGCGCAAGTTGAAAACAGGAAAGCGAACGCAACGGCGGGGAAGCCGGGTGGGATTCCCGCGCAGTGCCGCTACTGTAAAGACCGATTGCATCGGCCGCAAGCCAGAACACCGCCGCGTTCGCCGAAGCGAGCTGCCACGAGCCATGGCAAGGGCTTTCGAGCGCGTAGGGCCACGTTGTCCGCGCGCACGCCATAATAGGGCAGCCGCATCGCAAGGTGCGGCTTTTCTATTGGGCGAATTTGGACTTCCTTCCCTGGTGCCGCGTGGGCATGCAGCTTGCAGGCTCATGCGCCATAGGCGCATTGGGCCGAAAACGATGGGCGAAAGCCGATCGGGGGACAGGAAAATGAAATACACAGCAAAACACCGGGCGCTGGCATGCGTCGCGTCTGTGGCGTTGACGCTCGGGCTCTGCCCGGGAATCGCCCTGGCAGCCAATACGCCCGACGCCGTTGCGCCGCAAAAGGCGAGTGCGACGCTTGCAGCCCAGCGCGTCGACGCTATGGAGCCCCAGGCGCAGGCGACAATCGGTGAAGTGCGAACCCAGATTCAAGCCCTAAAGGTGGATCCGACGGCCTTCACTGCCGCCGAGCGCGGCGACGTGGATGCGCTGTGGCAGGCCTATCTTTCACTGAGCGAAAGCGACCGGGCTATTCTCGACGCCGAGGAATCGCATCCGGACATCAAACAGCCGCTCGGCCGCGTGTTGGAAGCGGCGCTCTGGGCGGTTCATTCCTACGACGAAGTGGATAATTCGACCACGCTTCCCGACAACACGTACGACGCCACGACCACGCCCGCGCTTTCTGCCGTATACAGCAAGGGCAAAAGCACGTCTTCGCGCCAGAGGCCCTGGAGCGTGAAGAGCGTGCAAGTGAAGAACGGCAGAGCCTATGCCACCGTTGCGGTGGAGAGTAACACGTACTCAGCCATGTGGAAGGGCGGGGTTACCTATCCGAAGACCAACACGTCAGGCAACTGCGAATTCGCGAGCGTGCCAATAGATTTGAACAGCACGTTTTATTTCGCGGGCGTTTCGGAGAGCATGCCCGTGCCCATTGCGTTCAGCCTGACGACAGAGATTCAGGAGCCGGACTCCTTCAGTTTGTCGATAACCAACAACACTGGCATGTTCAAGGCCGACAGCGCGTCGATTATACCTGTCGCAGACGGCAGCGCCACGCTGGTCATGGCTCTTTCGGGGACTAGTTACGAATGGTTGTACATGGGAACCTACGAGCAAGCGGTAGCCGACAACGCGCAAATTGCCGAGGCCATCTCGGCAGGCGAAAACAAGGGGAACGTCATCGGTGCGGCCACCAATGCCGATGGGAAGCTGGAGTTTCGCATTCCCCTGAAGCAGGGCCAATCGTATGTGCCATGCGTTGCGATATCCAAGAGCTATTACGACAAGTTCTTGAAGGGCCAGAACGCGCAAGAGCGTTCGTACTATGCGCGTCAGTTTGAAGTCGAATACAACGCTCGCATGCGCGAGGGCACGCTCGTAACCGGCGACTACGACGAGGAAACCACGTTTGCGGTAAGCACCACGCTGGCGGATTTCAACGTGGCGCCTCTGGCAACTACGCAGGTGGCAGGCGGGCCGAACAACAACAACTTCAAGATAGCGCCCATGCTGGCAATGACCGACGACACCTACGACAAGGTGACCTATCCGACCGTGGTGTCGGAGCAGGTTTCCACCGCAACGGCGGAAATCGACATCAGCAAAAACACCTTTGCCATCAGCCTTCAGAACGCACCGGGCAAGATAGCGTTCGAGGACAAGGTGCCCGTGGCGATGACTTTCCACGTGGCGAAATCGGCGCCGTATGCCGAAGCAGGCACCGACGTGCTGCGCTACGTGACCATCAATATGTTAGCCAAGACGATAAGCATTACGGGCGATGCGTTGCACGACACGTCGGACAAGGTCGTGCAGCTTATCGAGGCCCTGCCGTCCGCAGCCGAAGTGGGCATGGGCGACGAGACCGTTATTGCCGAGGCGCGTGCTGCCTACGACGAGCTGACCGATGCGCAGAAGGCGCGCGTGGACGAAACGCGCCTACTCGAAGCCGAGCTTGCCCTTGCCCAGCTGAAGAAGGCCGCAGCCGATGCGGCGGCGCAGGAGGCGCAGGAGGCAGCCGATGCCGCGCGCAAGGCTGCCGATGACGATCCGGAAGATGTCGACAAGAAGCTGGCAGCCGCCAATGCCGTTCTGGCGGCGGCCAACGCCAAGGCCGCTGCGGCCGATGCGGCTGCGACGGTGGCGGAGCGGGCTCAAGCCAAGGCCGATGCCGCGCAGGCAAAGGCCACGGCAAGTCAGGCGGCAGCCGACAAGGCTGCGGAAGATGCGCAGGCCGCGCAAGCCCAGGCGGACGCGGATGGTGCAGCTGCCGCAGCTGCCAAGACCAGCGCCGACGAGGCGGCAGCTGCGGCGGCCGAGGCGCAGGCTCAGTGCGTCGAGGCGGCAAAGGTGGCCTGCGAGGCGGCTGGCATTGCCTACGACGAGTCGAAGTCGGCAAGTTTCAACATGGTGGCCGCGCATGCCGAACAGGTGGCGAAGATGGCCGAGCTTCAGGAGGACCTGGCTTCCGCCGAAGCCGCGCGCAAGGCGGCCGCGGACAAAGCCGCCAATGACGTGAAGGTTGCCCAGGCGGTGCGCGCCAAGGCCGAAGCCGAGGCCAAAGCGGCGAAAACTGCGAAGGCGGCCGCTGAAAAGAAGGCGGCTGCGGCGCTGAAGGCCAATCCGATGACCGTGAAGGTCAAAACCGTGAAGGCCAAGGCTGCCAAGAAGACCACGATAGCCGCGAAGAAGGCCTTCGCTGTGGCGAAAGCCCAGGGCAAGGTGAAGTTCTACAAAGTGTCCGGCAATGCGAAGGTGGTCGTGAAGGCCAGCGGCAAGGTGCTCGTGAAGCCCGGTTTGAAGAAAGGCAAGACCGTGAAGGCCAAGGTGCTCGTCGTTGCCGCGGGAAACAAGAGCTATGCGCCTGCCACGAAGACGGTTGTGCTGAAGGTGAAGATTGGCAAATAGCGCCGGCGTTGCAACAGGGCCGGCTGCGACATGCGATGTCGGGCGGGCTGTGCCAGCACGTTGGCCCCGATGGTTTGGTAATGCAATGATAATGCGACATACGAACACAGCCCTTGCGAAAAGGGCATTGGAAAGGCGGGGGGCCGAAGGGCGCCAGGCGGGAGCGTTGAAGCTGCCCGAGCGCTGGCGTTCTCGGACGCGTCTGGCGTTTGGCACCTGCGCGTTGGCGCTCCTGCTGTGTGCGGTGCTGGCAACGTGTCTTCCGCTTCACGGAGCGCAGGAAAAGGCGCTTGCCGCCAAGGCTGCCGTTACCACCCAAAGCGAGGATGTTACGCTCAGCGCCACGCGGGCTGCTATCGCCGCGTTGCCGACGGATCCCCGCGCGGTCATTAACGACACGGACAACGGCACCGTTGCGTCTGCCGCCACGTTGTACAACGCCCTTGCCGCTGGCTTGAAAGGGAAGCTGACCAACGACGAGCGGCTGCATCTGGCACGATGCGCCATCATCGTGCTGCCCAGCGACCCGTACGAGGTAACGAGCAGTTGCAAGCGGGCCATCGCGACGGCGCAGCGGATCGTCGATTCTCTGCCGGCGGCCCTGCGATCCGAGCTGGATTCCGACGAGGACGGAAAGGTCGTCAGCTCCAGCAAGTCGTACGGGCGCTACCTGGAAAATGCGGAGTGGGCACTGGATTCGCTGAAGGCCGTGAACAACGCGACGGGTCTTGCGCCCGGCACGTACACGGGGCAGGTCTCGTCCACTTCCAGCCTGGGGAAAAGCACGTCGCGTCGCGCGTTGTCCTTCACGGTGGAAAGCGTGCAGGTAATCGATGGCCAGGCGTTTGCCACGATTGTGCACAGCTCCAACACGTCGGATACGCTGCGGCTGGGAGGCGTGGAGTACAAGCACTACGAAGTGAACACTTCGGACCGGTCGCATTACTACATTCCGGTGGAGCTGAACTCCACCTTCCATTTCTCGGTGAAAGGCAAGGGCGCCACTGCCGAGACCGATGCCATTTCGTACGAAATGACGGTGCAGGCAGACGAATATGCCATGTCTCCCGATGCCGACGAGGGGGCGGATTACGGCGATGCGGGAGACGGCGGCGGCAACTCCGCCATCGACAAACCCAGCAATGGGAAATCGGGAGACTCCAACGACGGCGACAAGGGCAATGGCGGTTCGAAGAACGGCAACGATAAGAACGGCGGCAACGACGACGATACTAAGAGCAACGACGACGATAAGAAGAACGACAACGGCGGCAATGGGGGGAACGGCAGCAACGACGGCAATGGCAACAACGGCGACGGCGCTGGCAACAATAACGGCGGCGGCAACAGCAACGGCGCCGGCAACAACTCCCTTGGCAACATGCTCGGTGGCGGCTCTGGCGTTGCCGGTGGCTCGGGAAGTGCCGGGAACCTTGCTTCGCTGGTGAAGGGCGGAACCTCCGGAAACAACAACGCCTCTGGCGGTGGAAACGCTAACGCGAAGGCGTCGGGGAGTGCTGCGACGAATGCAGCAGGTTCCAGGACATCGTCGACGTTCGGCGCTGCCGCCGACGATGCGGGCGCATCCGTGAAAGAACTCGCCTTCGGCTCGTCTGCCGACGGAGTGGCGGGTGCAAGGTCCGTGGACCTGTCACCGGCCATAGCGGGCGGGATCCTTCTGTGCATATCGCTTGGTGCGCTGGCCTTCGTCCTGCGATTCGTCAGGCGAGAATCAGCTTTCTAGCAAGGTGGCCGTTGTTATGACGATTCGAGGAAACAAGACGATGCGCTCGGGCAGGTTCGCTGCATCTTTCTGCGATGCTGTCGGCTTGCGTGGCTATTTCACCTGCGTCGCCGTGTTGTTGGTCGTGGGCTTGGCGCTGGCCTGCGCGATGCTCGCGTCGCCTTCTCGGGCCTATGCGCGCTACAACCAATATGCCGACTCCCTGCCTGCCATGCAGGACCTGGGCACGTACGGCAAGCCCATCTATGGCAACCAGCTGCCCGATGGAAACTACTCCGTCGTTGGACGCACGTCGTCGCGCATGTGCATCATGTATCTGAATCCGAACGATGCCGAAGCGCGCGATTCGAAGGAACAGGCCATCCTGATGGTGAAAAACGGCCAGATGACAGCCGTGTTCTACCTGTCGAGCGCCTACACGCACCTGTACATGGGCACCATGGAGGAGGCGGCGGAGCACACCAACGCCGACGGCACCAACGCCTCGGCCTACATCGCCGGCGATCCCGACAGCGGCTATGTGCCGCATCTGTTCGCCATTCCCGTCGACGCGCTGAACACACCGTTCACGATGTCGACTTACAGCGGTGGCGACAAGGGCGTGGAGAAGGGCAAATGGTACACGCGCCAGGCCGTGTTCATCATGACTGACGCCCAGCTGCAGGAAGCCATTGCGGCCGCCCAGCAGCAGGGTTCAGGCGACGATGGCGGTTCGAGCGGTTCGCAGAACTCGGGCGAGGCGCAGAAAAGCGACGGGTCCCAGAACCCTGGAGGCGGCAACGGCGGCGGGAATGAAAACGGCGGCAATAGTGGCAATGGCAACGCGGGTGACGATAACGGCAACGGCAACGGCGGCGACGACAACAATAACGACGACAACAACGGCAACAACGGCAACGGAAACGACGATGACAACGGCAATGGCAATGGCGGCAACGATAACGACAATGGTTCTAAGGACAATGATGACGACAAGTCGAAGCAGTCGGATAATCGCCAGCCTGCTTTGAACGAGAGTAACGTGGGCTCGGGTGGCGCCGCGGGCGGTGCAGCTTCGCGCAGCGGGGGCGATGCACCGGGCGGCGGTAACGACAGTGGAGACGGTGGTAGCGACGAAGGCGAAGGCGGCAGCGGAGGGGCAGGCGCTCGAGGCGGCACAGGAGCCGCCGTACACGGCGTGCGCATGAACATCGTGGACCCCTTCGTGGAAATTGAAGCTGTCGAGCGGCCCGATGTTCCCGTGGAAGTCGAAAAGCCCCTGCTCACGCCCGAGCAGATAATCGCCATCGTGCTCGGCTTGCTGTTCGTGGGCGGCATCGCGCTGCGCGCTGCGTTGTTCTCGCACGGCTTCGAGCGAGCCATCGGCCCGCCGAAGGCGCCAGCTGGCAGCTGAGCGCAAGGCGCGCTTCGGCGCCGCGCAATGGCGCCATTTGCAAGCGGGGATGGTAAGGTCCATGGCCCGCACTCGCAAGAGGAACTTCACCAGAGGGGATAAGCCGCGCACGGCGGCGGAACGGAGCAGGGAATGTTGGTAAATATGATGCACACGATAGCGAGCGCGCTTCAGGGACCCGTCATAGCGCTGCTTATGGCCCTGGCAGTGCTCGTGGTCGTGCTGTTGGGAATGCTCGTAGCAGAATTCTTCACCGAACGGCGCTATTTCCGGCTGTCCATTCCCGATCTGGTGGACGACCTGCAGCATTGCAGCGACCCCGAGCAGGTGGTGCGCGAAAGCGGCATGCTGCGCCGCCAGAAGAACGCTTTGTACGAGCTGCTGAACCATCCGGATGCCACGTCGAGCGAACGCGAGTCCATGGCCGTGAACATCGTGGCGCAGGAGCAGGCCATCTTCGATAACCGCGTGAAGGTTACCGACTTCATTTCGAAGGTGGGTCCGATGCTCGGCCTGATGGGCACGCTCATTCCGCTCGGCCCGGGCGTTATCGCCATCGGGGTGGGGGACACGCAAACGCTTTCCGACAGCCTGCTCGTAGCGTTCGACACCACCATCATGGGCCTTATCGTCGCGGGCATCTCGTTGCTGATATCCGCCATCCGCAAGGCATGGTATGCGAAGTACAACGCGGCGTTCGCCGCTGCGTGCGAAATCGTTCTGGAAAAGGCCAACGAAGGAGCAGTGCTCGGCGTGCCGCTGGACGAGCAGCGCCGTGCGCAATCGCATTGGGGCGCGGATACGACCGCTCTGCAGGGAGCCGCAGGAGGCAGCAATGCTTAGACGCCGCTACGGCACCTCGCTCGTGCGCAGCACGCCGCCCGACGAGGACGTGAACCCCAACGAATACATCGTGAACATTGCCGACTGCATGCTCGTGCTGTTGCTGGGCACGGTCGTGGCCCTTATCTCGTACTACAACATCGACCTGACCCAAACCCAAGAGCCCGAGGAAGAGATTATCGGCATCGAGGTGAACATGGACGAGGACCAGGACGGCGTTATCGACGGCGGCTACGAGCGCCGCGGCACCGTGTACTACGACGAGGCCAGCGGCAGCTACTACTTCGTGAACGAAGCGGGGGCATAGGCCATGCAGCTGCTTTCTGGTTGCAAACGGGAACGGGGGCTGCGCAGCGCCAAACGTTGCGCACAGGCGCGGGGGTTGTGCGCACAGGAACGGTTTCCTTGGAGAGCCGCGATTGCATGCGTCTCGGCGCTGATGTTCGCGGTTGCGCTGCTCGTGCTGCCTGTCGGTTTCGCGTGCGCAGCCGACTCGCAGGAGTCTGCGAGCGCGGGTGCCGCCGCATCTGATTCCGCGGCGGCGGAGGAGCCCTCGTCGGCCGCTGCCGCCACGGCGTCTTCTGCGGCATTCGCCTCGAAATCCTCTGCCAGCTCTGCCAGAAGCCAGGATGCATCCAGCTCCGCTTCCGGCGCCTCGAAGTCCTCCGATTTCGACGTCACTCGAGAATCGGCCGAGGAGGAAAGCGCGGCGGAAAGCCAGCAAGCATCGCAAGAATCCACTCAGCAACAGCCGGTGCAGGAGCACCATTCGGGCCTTTCGTGGCCTTGGATCGTTTTCATCGTCTGCGCCGTTCTCTCCGCAGCCGTCATCGGCGTCTGCATAGGCATCCTGAAAGGCTACCGCAACCGCTAGCATCGAATGAGTCGGAAGATACGTTCTCCCGACTCATTCGCCTCCTCTAGGGGTGTCTTTCCGGTAGTTGTGTGCGCGATGCGCGCCAATCGCAGTACACGGCACGGGCTTCTTCGCCCCTTAGGGTGGGGAATTCGGCGACGAGCAGCGTCGATGCCAACTGTACGCCCGATGCGGCGCCTTCGCGCATGTTGTCCAGGAACCGGTAATACGCATGGTCGGGAAATAGGCTTCTCATGATGTGCTCCGTTTCTCTCTGACAAGCCTATTATCGCTGCTCCCGTCTTCTATGGTGTACAAGGATAGGGACATATAGGAAGGTGTGCGGCGGGCAGGCGCGCAAACGCGAATTTGGCGAGGATGGAAGCAAACGAGCGTGCCCTATGTTATCGCCCAATCGTTCATTCCGGAATTAGCGCGCCATCCAATGCTCGCCTCATTCGATTTTCGCGGTATACTCGTTGCCAGCATTTCCGAGCAAGGGAGGCGGAATCGCATGAACACATCTTACACCACTGCAAAACGGGCGACGATGCACCGGGCAGCCCTGCTGTTGGCATTGGCGGCAAGCTTCTGCTTGGCCCTGGGATTCGGAGCGCCGAGCGCCCTCGCGGCGCAGGACGAGGCGCTGTCCGTGGGCAACGCGCAGCTTTCGGCGCAGGCCACGAGCAAGGTTATGCACCGATTCGCGGACGTGGCCTCGGGCACGGTTGCCTGGGACGCATCCACGAACACGGTTACGATGACCAACGCCACCATCGATTTGGACAAGCAGTCGAGCAAGTACGTGTACTACGGAATCAGCGTGGACGGCGAGCTGGAGTATCCTACCCCCACCATCACGCTGAAGCTCGTGGGCGCAAACGTTATAAAAGGTGGTGGGACCACGCTTTCCGGCGCGGTGTACGTGAACGATGCGAACCTGAAGGTCGTAGGGCCGGGCAGCTTGACCACCCAGTGCCCGGGCGCTACCTACGCATGCCATGTGGACGGATCGTTAACGGCGGAATCTGGCACCATGTCCGTTATGGGCGGCAACAGCGGGTTCCACTGCGAGGAAAACTTCCTGCTTTCGGGCGCAAAGCTGTCGGTGAAGGACACGCGAGGTTCGGGCGTGAACGCCGAAGGCAAGGTAACGTTGCGCAAGGGATCGCTGACGGTGAACGGAGCCCAATACAACGGCGTATATGCGGATTCCGGCCCCATTTCCCTCTCTGGTGCCAAGGTGGCGATTTCCAATGCAAAATATGCGGGCATCTACACGTCTCAGGGTGCTGTATCCATTACGGCGGGAACGTTGACCATCGCAAAATGCGAATCGGGGGTATCCTGCGACAAGGCATTCGCCATCGGCGGCAAATCCACCAAGGCCACCATGAGCTCGCTCGAGTCGAGCGGCGTGTATTCGGACGGCTTCACCATGAAAGCGGGCAAGCTTACGGTAAAGTCCTGTGGCTACGGCGTCAGCTCCAAGAGCTCTGCCAGCGTGTCGGGCGGTACGCTGTCGATCACCGGAGCAAGTGAAGTCGGCCTGCAGGCAATGGATGGCACCTTGCGGGTTAAGGGCGGCTCGGCAACGGTGAAGTGCACCAAGTCCAACGTGTATGCGCTGTACGGAAGCAAGAAGGTGTTGACGAAGCCCTCCAGCCTTAAAGCCATTAAGGGCACAGTGGGCGCAGGCGCCACGATAAAGGCGAATGGCAGCACCTATGTGGTGGGCGACTACGGCGACGTCATGCTGAAATCGTACGGCTCTTCGAAGAAGAGCGTATCGGTGAACGCGGTGTGGTACGGCGGACGTTCCTATGACATCGAGACCATAGCCGCCAAAGCCTTTGCCACCAAGCAGGGGAAGGCGCTTACGGCGCTCGCACTTGGGAAGAACGTGCGCACCATCGGCGCGAACGCCTTCAAGGGCACCTCGAGCCTGAAGACGCTGAACATCGCAAACTTCTACTACTACAGCGCGTCGATGAACAAGAAGGCCTTCGCCCAATGCGGCAAAGCGGGCGGTGCGGACCTTACGGTGCGCTGCAAGTACAACTGGGAATGCAAGTCTGCCCGCGAGAAGCTTACCGCTGCCGGGCTGTCCCACCGCGCACGCTTCACCGCATAGGCGCTGCTGCACAAACTGCAAAGACGCATGGGCCGCGGCACACGTCGCGGCCCTTATCGTCCAGGGGAGCGTGTTCAAAAATGCATACAAAAGGGCGTCCTCAAATACTTCGCCACTGAACCGTGGTTCCGCCATTGACAAAATGGAAAAAAAAGGAAAAAATAGGAAAAAAAAGAAAAGACTAAAAGGAAGCTGACATGGCCGATGCGATATTTGCCCCTGCATTCGGAAATCGACCGAGCCATTTGGTTGGTCGGGACGCGCTGCTTGACTCGCTGATGCAGGGGATAATGGGCAGGCCGGGCGCACGGGAAAAAGCCACTGTATTGCTCGGGCAAAGAGGGCTTGGCAAAACGGTGCTCCTATGGGAGCTAGCCGACCGCGCACGTGCAGCGGGCTACGTCGTGGCTTCGCCGACTGTGGTGTCCGACGGCATGCTCAATCGCATTATCGAGAAGATCCAACAAGACGGAGAGCGCTATGTTAAGGATGGCCGAGGGAAACTGGTTGGGGGCACCTTCGGTGCCCTCGGTTTCACTGCTGGCCTGCAATTCAGCACCAAGGTAGAGGATTCGAAGAGTTTCGGCTTCAAGCTTCTCAGTTTGGCTAAGCGGCTGGGAGAACAAGGGCGTGGCATTCTGATATTGGTGGACGAGCTGCAAGCGTCTTCATCGGATCTGCGGCAGCTCATCATCTCGTACGCCGAGCTTGTGGGCGAGCAACAGGATGTTTCCATTGTGCTCGCCGGATTGCCGGGAGCGGTTTCGTCGGTCCTTAACGATCGCGTGCTCACGTTTTTGAATCGCGCAAACAGAATTGCCCTCGAATCGCTGCACGAAGAGGAGATCGACGCATACTATTCCTACGCGCTGCGCGATGCGGGGCTTTCCATATCGACAGAGCTCCGGCGCAAGGCAGCGCATGCAGTGCAGGGCTCCCCATACATGCTCCAGCTGGTCGGACACTATCTTTCGCTTTATGCAGGCGAGAGTGGCAACGTCGAAGCTTCGGTGCTGCAAGATGCCATCGAAGCATCGAAGACCGCGTTCGAGCGCGATGTTTGCGAAACGACGCTCGCATCCCTTTCGGACCGCGATATCGATTTCCTGAAGGCGATGTCGGCCGATGCGGAGGCTAGCCGTATTTCCGATATTGCACAGCGCATGGGCGTGACGGATGACTATGCCCAAAAATACCGGAAACGTTTGATAGAAAGCGGGATTATCAAGGCGCCTCGCCGTGGGCACGTACGCTTCGCCGTGCCGTATCTGGCAAGCTATCTGCGCCAGGAGCATGGTGGCGAGCTCTAGGGAAGCTCGTTCTTGTCCATTGGCCGCCCGAATGAGCCGGAAGAACCGTTCTTCCGGCTCATCGATACGGCTGGGCGGGGTGCGCATGCCTGCCGAAAGGCAAGCTCCTCGCCCGCCAGCCGAGAGATTGCAGCCTATTCGCCCATCAGCGCTGCGAAATCTTCCAGGGCGGCGGGGATGTCTATCTGCTGGGGGCATACGGCCGAACACGACCCGCAGCCCACGCAGGCGCTCGGGTGTTTCTCGGGTGGCATGGCGCCCAGGGCCATGGGGGCGATGAAGGCGAAGTCCGGACGCGACAGATGCTCGTTGTACAGCTCCAGCAGGCGCGGGATGTCCAGTTCCTGCGGGCAATGCGACACGCAGTAGTGGCAGGCCGTGCAGGGAACGCCCTTGGCCGAGGCCAGTTTGCGGCCCAATGCCAGCAGCGCCTGTTCCTCATCGGCGGAAAGCGTGTCCTCGTTCTCGAAAATCGCCACGTTCTGGCGCAGCTGGTCCATGTTCGACATGCCCGACAGCACCACGTCCACGCCCTGCACGCCGCGCACGTAGGCGAAAGCCCAGTCGATGGGGCTTGCCTGCGGACGCAGCGCGCGAAGCGGCGCCATGTCCTCGTCGGAAAGCGACACGATGATGCCGCCGCGCAGCGGCTCCATCACCCAGATGCCCAGGCCGCGTTCGCGCAGCGCCTGAACCTTGCCGCGTGCGTTCTGGAATTCCCAGTCCATGTAGTTCAGCTGAATCTGGCAGAACTCCATGGCGTCGCCGTAGGCTTCCAGGAACCGCATGAACGTGTCGAAGCTGCCGTGCGTGGAAAATCCCAGGTGCCCGATGCGTCCGTCGCGTACCTGCTGCACGAAGTATTCCACTGTGCCGTACGTGTCGCCGTCCAGGTACTGCTCGATGTTCAGCTCGCACACGTTGTGCAACAGGTAGAAGTCGAAACGGTCCACGCCGCAGCGTTCCAGCTGCTCGGCGAAGATCTGCTCGTGCTTGCCGAAATTCGACACGTCGTAGCCGGGGAATTTCGTGGCCAGGTAATAGGAATCGCGCGGATACTTGGCCAGCGCGCGCCCCAACACGCGTTCGGAGTTCCCACCGTGATATCCCCAGGCGGAATCGTAGTAGTTAATGCCATGTTCCATGGCGTAGTCCACCATTTCCACGGCTGCAGGCTCGTCGATGCGGTTGTCATCGCCGTCGATAACGGGCAACCGCATGGCCCCGAATCCCAGAGCAGAAAGCTTCATGTCCTTGAAGTCGATGTATTGCATATGCCTCTCTCCTTTTCAACCCCGAAAGTATACCCGATTCGTCGTGGTAAGGCTGCTGCGAATGCGCTGCCTTGCGCTGCTGGCCAAGCCGCGGGCAGGGGCGTCCAGGCCGCCAAATCGTGAATTGCAACCCGCCGCCTGCCTAGCCCTAAAAAGGCAAGCCGTGTTAGTGTCCTGTCGGAAGTGCATCAACCTGCGGGTTTCAAAAGGAATCGCTAATCGGTGCAGTACAATATAGCTACGTGTACAGAAAGGAGACGTTTGAGTTTCTGGCAGCGCATACCTGAATGGCTGGGCATAACGGCGCCGCGATGGCTTCACCAAAGAATCGCGCGCCGCAACCTGCCCATCGTGTGCGTTGGGTCGATCGCCGTGGCACTTTTCGCGGCCATGCTTGCGTTTTGCCTGATTACCGGCATACCGTGCCCCATCGACGGCTTCAATGATTCGGCGCACGAAGACGCCGCCAAGACGATGCGCTACATCGTTACCACCTGCGTTGCAGTAGTTGTTCTGCTAGCCATATCGGCATTCGCCTGGTTCTACATCCGAAAGGGCTGGGAACGCCCGGGAATTGCCGCGATAGTGACGGCCCTGTTCGCGTTCCTTGTGGCCATGATCTGGGGCCTGGCGGATTCGGGCGCCTCGGCCGACCGCCAGATACTCATCTACGCTTCGATTCAGTTCCTCGTGGCCGGCCTTATCATCTTCGACCCCCTCGTTGCGCTTATATACTTCGCGTCGACGTTCTTCCTGTTCGGCGCCTCGCTGGAGCTGGTTGGGTTCATGAGCGCTGAAATCCTGCATGACCTTATCTACCTAGCCATTCTAGATATGATCGTATGCTGGGTGGTGTATGTCCTGTTCTACCGCGCCTGCAAGCAGCAGCTTCTCGTGGAAGACATGTCGCGGCGCGACGAGCTTACCGGCGCCAAGAACAGGCATTACCTGCGCGACGATTTTCCTGCCTATCTCGGAATCGAAATATCGCTTATGATCTGCGATATCGACGACTTCAAGCACTACAACGACCAATACGGACATGGCGTGGGCGATGCCTTGCTGAAGCAGTTTTTCTACGCCCTGCGCGAATCGTTCGGCGACGAGTGCACCTACCGCTACGGCGGCGACGAGTTCCTTATCGTCGCACCCGAATTCGGCGACGAGGAATTCGCGCGGAAGGCGCGCAAGGTAACCGACCAGCTGAAGCTTCAGCAGATGGAAGGCATCGACACAAACCTTGCCTACAGCGGTGGGTATGTAAGCGGGATCGCTGCAGACAACGAGGCCTTCCGCGCCATGCTGCACGATGCCGACACGAACCTGATGGAAGCCAAGCGAAACGGCAAGAACCAAGTGTTCGGGCTGCCCACGATGCAGGAAGCGCCCGAGCCGGCAGAATAGCTGCTGACATATTGAGTTACTTTTTATGGCCTAGCCAGCGGCGGAGACGGGGAGAGAGATTCGGGCTTGGCTTCGGCTTTGCTTTAACATATATCAAGAAATGTGCCTGCAGAATCGCCCTCGTCCCTCTCCCCGTCTCCGCCGCTGGCTAGGCCATAAAGAGCAACTATGTTGGGTAACGGCTGTTGCACGATGGGCGGCAGCTGCAACCTCCGTGCACCTGATTTTGCTACAATGTATGAGACTATCTGCAGGACAAGGGATTCATCATGCAACAGGCACGCCATCCCATATCGCGAGTGCTCGGCGCTTTACTGGCGCTGGCGATGGCCTTGCTGATTGCGGCTGCGCTGGCCTCCGACCAGGCCCTTGCAGCGCAGGACGACGGTCTTTCCGCAACGCGGTCGGCGCAGAAGCAGGGCTTGGATGCGCAGGCGTCTTCCGCGAAGGTGGAAAACGCCTATCTCGTGCGCTCCGGCGAGAAGTTTTCCAAGAAGACGGTGAAGAAATACGACATCACCGGCAACGGCAAGCCCGATGCGATTACCTTCGTGCTGGCGAAGTCCGACGACAACTGGGCAGAAACGCTGCGTATCTACGTGAACGGCAAGCTCTGCCGCACCGTGAAGGGGCTGGACGGCAACGGCTTCTTCCCAACCGGCGTGACTGCGAAATACCTGCGCATGAAAAACGGGGCAGCGTTCCTTTTCGTTAAATGCGATGCGAACAACGGCGATGGATCGCAGCTGGTGCTGCAATACCACGGCAAAAGGCTTTCGGCGGTGGCATCGGCAAACAGCCTGCCTGCGGGCTATGGCAACCATCGCCAACTTGTGGATGCCATTGCGTCGGGCAATACCGTAAGGGCGACGTACCGCTACATGACCATGACGGCCGGCGCCGTGGAATTCACCTACACCTACAAGATGAAGAACGGCAAGCTGCTGCGGACGGGAAACACAACGTCCATCCTGTCGTATGGCGTGTCCAACGGCCCCTATAGAACTGGAAAGCTGTTTGCGCCTGCGCGCGTGGCCTTCTCCGCTTTCACGAACACCACGTTGAACACCGTGAAGTACCGCGTGTCTGCCGGTCAGAAGGTGAAGATAAGCAGGGTGTGCATGAAGCAGGGCAAGCTGTTCTTCCGCATGACGACCGAAGACGGTGACTCCGGTTGGATCGAGGCCCTGAAGCACGGCGTGGGGTCGAAGGGCACAGACACCCTGCTCATCGGCACCTACCTGGCTGGATAGCGCTGGTATGTTCCAACGTTGCTTTTAATCTGCCCGACTTATTCGGGATAGCGGCCGTCGCACAAGTAGAACACTGCCAGTAGGCCCGGGCCGCAGTGTGCGCCGATTACCACGCCAAGCGACGTTATGGTAATGCGCCCGAGCTGCGGGTATTCGGCCTTCACCTGGTCGCGGATGGTTTCGGCGTCCTTGCGGCAATCGGCATGCAGGATGTGTATCTCCACGCCGGTGGGGTCTACTTTGGAAAGGTCGTGCACGATGCCGTCGCGAATGGCACGAAGCGATGCCTTGCGGCCTCTTACCTTGCTAACCACGTCGAGCGTGCCCTTGTCGGGTACGTACAGCACCGGCTTGATGTTCAACACGGTGCCCAGCAGCGCCGAGGCGTTCGACACGCGCCCGCCCTCTTTCAGGTAGTTCAGGTCGTCCACGGTGAAGCGATGGGCGATGTTCAGCTTGTTCTGCTCTGCCCATGCTACCACTTCGTCGAAGCTTGCGCCCTGTTCCTTGCGGCGCACCATTTCCACAACGAGCGTTCCGAGGCCGCCTGAAATGCAGCGCGTGTCCATAACGTACAGGCGCTGTTCGGGAAACTCGGCCCGCACCTTTTCTGCAGCCACGAGCGAATTTGCATACGATGCGGACATTTCCAGCGACATGTCGCAGAACACGACGTCCAAGCCGCTCTGCAGCAAGCTGCGGAAGAAGTCCATGTACGCGAACTCGTTTATCATGGACGTCTTCAGCCGATCGCCTGCGCGCATGCCCTCGTACACGGCAACGCGGCTTTCCTCGCGGCAGTCGTCTTCGCATGCGCGGTCGCCCACGGTATAGCCATAGGCGATGAAGGGCACCTGGTGCTCGTCGAGCCAGGTGCGCGGCAGGTCGGAGGTAGACGCGGTTGCAATTATGTAGTCGGACATGGTGCTCCTATCGTGCTCGTGGTATTCACGGTCGTTTTTTGCGATACTCAGAGTGGAACTGTAGTCCCGATTTAGGGAAAAGGCAAGTACCGAAATGCCGCAGTGCCACGCAGGGCATGCAGCTGCAAAACCGGCCGCGTCCCGCCAGAGGGCGGGGTTATGCCAGGTCTTCCACGAAACCGACGCGGTAGTTCTTGAACACGGCTTGGCTTTCCTCTTGGCTGGCATCCAGGTCCAGGTCGGCTTCGATGCGGAAATCCAGGTCTGCGACATCGTCCAAGAAGATCTGGCGCACGCGCCACTGGTGCTCGGCCGTTTCGGGGCTTTCATCGATGTCCAGGTACGCAGCGCTGCGCGCATGCGCGTCTATCAGGATTTCCTCGTGCTCGGCGAAATAGGCGTCCAACGCTTGCTGCCAGCGGGCCTCGGGCCAACCCCAGTCGGCGTCGAGCGCGCCGAGCTCGGCCACCTTTCCGAGCGCGGCCAGCCGTACGCGCGCGAACAGCGCGTTGCGCACAAGAAGGATAAGGGCGCGCCGGTCCGCGACCACGGCGTCTTGCGCGCCAGGGGCAGCTGCATCGCGGGCCTCGGCGTCCTCGTCGTTTCCAGCCCATTCGTCGAACAGGCTGGAGTCGATGCTCTGCACGAGCCATCCCAGCCAGCACACGATATCGTCCAGGCGCTCGTCGAAGAACTCGGGGGGCACGGTGCGGTCGAGCACGTGATAGGCATCGGACAGATAGCGCAACAGAATGCCCTCGCATCGCGCCAGCCCATAGCGCTGCACGTAGGTCTTGAAATCGCTGGCGGTCTCCACCATGTCGCGCAGCACCGATTTCGGTGCAAGCTCGTAGTCCAGGGCCCAGGGCATGGCCTTGCAGTAGGTCGAGAAGGCGGCCTGCAACAGGTCTTCCAGCGGCTTGGGGTAGGTAATCTCCTCCAGTCGTTCCATGCGCTCTTCGTATTCGATGCCCTCGGCCTTCATGGCCGCCACGGCGGCGCTGCGCGCTTCCTTTTCCTGCGCGCGCAGAATCTGGCGCGGCTGCTCGAGCGTGGATTCGACCAGGGATATCAAATCCAGCGCATAGGTTTCCTCTTCGCGATCCAGCAGTTCCAGCGCCACGAGCAGGAAAGGGGACAGCGGTTGGTCCAGCGCAAAGCCCTCGGGCACTTCGCCCACGACGCTCCATTCGCCGTCTTCGCCCTCGCCGCGCGCGCTGCGGTCGCAGGCCACAAGGCTTGCGGCTTCCAAGGTTGCGAACACTTCGTCGGTGCGCTGGTGCAGACGCTCCTTCTGATCGTCGTCTTGCATGGACGCGTCCACCAGGTCGTGCGTGCGCTGCCAGGCCGGTCCGCCCTGCATTATTTCGGCCAGCGCCATGGCATGCGTCATCTGCATGCGCGGGTGCAGCTTTTCGGGCACGGCTTCTATCAGGCGCCGATAGGTATCCTCGTTCCAGCCCACGAAACCCTCTGGCGGCTTGGATGTCTTTATCTTGCGTGCCTTCTTGGGATCGCCGCCCGCCTTGGCCAGTGCGCGCTTGCGCTCTATGTCGTATTTCGTGGCCTGGGCAATGACGCTGCCCTGCGTGTCGAAGCCGCTGCGTCCCGCACGACCGGCAATCTGGTGGAACTCGCGCGCGTTCAGGCGGCGCACGCGCGCGCCGTCGTATTTGGCCAACGCCGTCAGCAGCACCGTGCGGATGGGCACGTTTATGCCCATGCCCAGCGTGTCGGTGCCGCAGATAACCGGCAGAAGCCCCAGCTGGGCCAGGCGCTCGACCGTTCGGCGATAGCGGGGCAGCATGCCCGCATGGTGCACGCCCACGCCCATAAGCAGCAGGCGCTTCAGCGTCTTGCCGAATGCCGTGGTGAAGCGTCCGTCCGAAAGTTCGCGCTTTATCGCCTCGCGCTGTTCCTTGGTGGATATGCCGAAGCTTGCCAGCGATTGCGCGCTTTTCAGCGCCTCGTCTTGCGAGAAATGAACGATGTAGATGGGCGCTTCGTCGCGGCGGAGAGCCAGCTCCACCGTGCCTTCCAGCGATGTGTCGTCGGCGAACTGGTATTCCAGGGGAACGGGGCGCGGGGCGTCGGCAATGGTGGTAACGGGTCGCCGTGTTTGCTCCTCCAGCTTGGCGGCGATGGTGCCCGTATCGCCGAGGGTTGCGCTCATCAGCAGAAACTGCGTGTAGGGCAGGCTGATCAGCGGCACTTGCCAGGCCCATCCGCGTTCGCGGTCGCCGAAGAAGTGGAATTCGTCCAGCGCGGCATAGGCCACGTTCGCGTCGTGGCCGAAGCGCAGGGCCTCGTTGGCCAGGATCTCGGCCGTGCAGCAGATGACCGGCGCTGCGCCGTTAATGGACACATCGCCGGTGACCATGCCCACGTTGTCGCGGCCGAGCCGCTTCACGAAGTCGAAGAATTTTTCGCTGACCAGCGCTTTTATGGGTGCTGTGTAGTACATGCGCTGTCCAGTGGCAAGCGCCAGGAACGCCAGCCACAGCGCAACCGTGGATTTCCCGCTTCCCGTCGGCGTGCCCAGCACCACATGGTCGCCGAGGGCAATGGCCATGCAGGCGTCTTCCTGATGCGACCAGAGCTGTATGCCATCGGCCTCTTCGTATTCCAAGAACAGGGAAAACGCCTCGTCGGCATCGGCCCCCTGCGAAAACGCGCCTTGCGCTATTCTGCCGAGCTGCGTGCTCTCGGGCAGCTCGTCCGATGCGATCGCGATGTCCTCAAGCGAGCTTTCCATGACCGCGTCCTCCCGTTTCTTGCGCGTTCTTCGGCCAGCGCGTCCCGTCCAGCCGGCGCGCCCTGGTCGTTTCGCGCTATTTCGGCTTCGAGGTAAGGTGCCAGCCGTTGCAATAGGGGCAGCGGTAGGCATGCAGCCCCCGCTTGCCATGGGCGGCGCAGGAAGCGATGGCGTCCTGCGCCTCGCTGTACGATGCATAGCGGTTCTTCGATTCGCAAGCCTTGTTGCGCAGCGCCGCTTCCTTGCGGGCCGACAGGTCGTCGCGCCGGCGTTCTTCGCGTTCGAAAATGTCGTCAAGCCCGCCGAGCTGCGCCTTGAATTCGCTTACCCGCTTCGCCTTGGCGGATGGCTTCCTGCTTCCCATGGCTGCGTCGCATCCTGCGCTAGTACACCATGTTCATGGCTTCGCGCACCTCGTCGAGCGTTGCGTTGGCGATTTCGTTCATGCGGCGGTTGCCCTCGTGCAGCACGTCTTTCACGTAGTCCAAGTCGGCTTCGAACTGCGCGCGGCGCTCGCGGTGCGGTTCCAGGAAGCCGTTCACGCTTTCGGTTACGATGCGCTTCAGCATGCCCGCTCCGCCATCGCCGATTTCGGCCGCGATGTCCACTTC
>DMNP01000007.1 GCA_003452695.1 Eggerthellaceae bacterium | reverse complement strand
GGCATCTGCTCGCCCCCATCGACGTCGGCGAGCACAAAACGCTCGGCCGCGTCCACGCCCGCAAGCGTTCCCGCGGCAATGGCGCCAGCCACCTTCACGGGCTTGTTCAGCACAGCTTCGCCGTATCCGATAAGCCGCTCGATGGAAAGGGCGTCGGTGGCGTTTTCGTATTTGGACGGGCATTTCGTTACCAGTTCGGAGCACACGAGCACACCCGAAGCATCCTTCTTGCCCGTGCAGATGGCCGTTACGTCATTGCCGAACGTGGCCGACACGCCGCCGTCGTAGCGCACGTCCAAGGGCGTTGCCGCGGCAGGGTCCGCCTCGGCGTCGTGTATGCGGAAGGTGAGCACGTTGTCGTCCAGGGCAAAGGAATTCTCCACCACGTTGCCCGTTACCTGAATCTTGCCATCGCCTTGCCATTCCAGTGCCTCGGCCACCGAAACCGCCTTCGCAGCCGCATTGCCGCCCACGACGGCCAACACGACGAGCAGCACGATGACGATAAGCCCCGTGGCCACGCCCATCCGCCGCTTCGTTTTAGTGTTCATACGCTCTCCAGTCCACACCGCGCACACGCCGCCGCGCGCCGCAGATATCGCCCGGGCTGTGCGTGTTCTCGAAAACCGCCCCGGCTCGCAAGGCACAGGCGACGCGCGCAACGTACGAGCGACAGCCTGCGATGCTTCCGACCGTCGGGCACCAGCATTGTGGCCGCCAAAGCCGCGAACTTGCTTTCAGGGTATTCTCTCAGGATGAATGGCCCGGCGCAAGTGGTCACCTGCTGCCAACGACGAGCGCTGCGGCGCCGGTTGCTTTTCACAGCCGGGCCAGCGGCGGGGCGGAACTTAATAACAATCTCGGACCAATATCGCCTAGTCCGTCTGTTTTGAGGTATACATACTGTAGGATTGTCTTGCAATCAGCATCGGAGGAGCGACGAGAGAGGCGGGCGATTACCATGGGACGCGAAACCACGAAAACACGGAAGGCGACAGCAGCGATCGTTGCGGCGGCAATTGCATTTGCATTGGGCCTCGCCCTAGGCGCAACGCACCCGACCACCGCATTGGCGCAAGATCTGACAGCGGGCAGCGCCACATCACTTGGCGCCCAGGACAACGCGCAGCAGATGCAGCTTGTCACCCAAAAGGCCAAGGTGCACAAGATCCGTACGGCCGCGCAATGGCATATCATCGGCAGGTACAAGGGCGGCACGTTCAAGATTATGAAGAACATAACGCTGCCAAACGAGAACTACTACCTGAACATCACCAAGAACAGGAAGTATGTCATCGACCTGAACGGCAAGATGGTGAAAACCGCCTATACCGGCGTTCCCCTGCGCACGGTATCGCCCTTGCACGCGACCAAGGGCAAGGTCATCCTGAAATCGAGCAAGAAGAACAAGGGCGTCCTCTATTCCACCGAGACGGCCGCCGTCGTCTTGCAGGGCACGGCCAAGTTCTACCTGAAGAGCGGCAGCATCGTGAACAACGCCACGGAATTCCGCAGCGACATCACCAGCGGCATCATGGCCTACGACAAGTCGAAATGCTACCTGCAGGGCAAGAGCCGCGTGCGCAGCATCGGCAACGGCGTGGCGCTGTTCGGCAGCTCGAAGCTGTTCACCACGGGCAAGCCCTACGTGCGCGCCGGCGCCAACGAGTACACAGGCCAGTTCATGCACTACGGCAGCGGCATCAGCGTGGCATCCAAGAGCGCGCGTATAAAGCTGAAGGGCGGCAGCTTCGGCACGAAGGCCTCGCCCGACGCAACCCTGTGGAGCCCCGCCGTTACCATGACCTACGCGCAATCGGCGAACTACCCCATACTCGACCAGTTCGGCTACGCGCTGCCGAGCGGGCTGGCCAAGGGGTACAAGTGCATCGACGCCAAGGGCAGCAAGGTGGCCATGCGCGGGTCGAACCTGTCGGAGTACTACGACGGCGTTAACGCTCCCAGCTGGACAGATCTGCTGGCCTCGATGGGCTACAGGGAGGAGCAGCGCTACACCACCAGCGTGAAGAGCGCCGACGGCTACTACACCGTGTACGTGGTGAAGAAGTAGCGCACGCAAGAAGCACCAGACGACAGACGGGGAGGCAAGGGTGCACCGCCCTTGCCTCCCCTGTTTTTGCCGCCGATGAATCCCGGCCAACACGGACAAGATTGCCGACAATCGGTTGAAGCCCTTCCCCGTCGGACTGAGGCTCTCCCCCGTCGGGTTGAAGCCCTGTCCCATCGTGAACCGCCATATACGGGGCGGTCCGAATACAACCCTGCGGTGCTGCGACTGCAGGGCAACATAATAGCCCTCTATTATGCCCTTTACCCACCGAACCGCCGGAATGCGGTTCCGCCATCTGGCCTTTTAGCGCTCGCATGACGCACGCGGGGCGAGGCGGGGCATAATAGAGGGCTATTATGCCTCTCTCCATTCGGTGCGGGCGGTCGCACATGTTCCGAGCTGCGTAAAGCCAACACCGACAGGTGCGCCAGATGCCGAAGGGGCATAATAGCGCCTTGTTATGCCTCCTGTCATCCGAACCAGCCGCCCGAGGACGCCCTGAGCTGCAGAAATCCGCCGCCGACAGCCACATGCGCAATATGCAAGGGCATAATAGGGCCTTATTAGGGCGGCGTTGTCTTCCTAAGCCTGAAGGCATAGTTCCTCGCAGCCCCCATCGAAGAGCGGCAATTGAACACGTCGCCACCCAGGGATTCCCGCACGCGCGATTGCAGCAGCCTGCAAATCCCGTTCGCTTCTCAGCGCAAACGAAAAACGCCCTACACCGCGCACTCATTGCCCAACTAAGGCGTTTGGTCGCCTTGACCTTCTTTCCCGTGTGTGCGACAAATCGGGAATACGCACAGTGAATTGGCCTGCACCCCTATGCACTCGTCCTGTGAGCTGCGAGGCAATGACAGCTCTATGCTTTATTATCGGCAGGGTGTCCAATGAATGCGCGCGGAAAGGATGGCATCGCAGTGAGATTCGGGAAGATGAGCAAAACTGCAGCGGTTGTGGTCACCTGGAACCGCAAGGACATGCTGCGGCAATGTCTCGATTGCATCATCGGACAGCAGGGTGCTGACTGCGATGTTCTGGTAATCGACAACGCGAGCACCGACGGGACATACGACATGGTGACCGCCGACTATGCCGTCCCTCGCGTCCACTACCTAGATACCGGGGACAATCTCGGGGGAGCGGGCGGCTTCATGTGCGGCATCGAGGCTGCGGTGACGATGGGATACGACCGCATATGGATAATGGATGATGATTGCTTCCCCAACCCGACAGCGTTGGCCGAGCTGCTGAAGGCCGATGAGGAGCTAGGCGGCAGATGGGGTTTTCTTTGCAGCGCCATCTACTGGACCGACGGCGAGATCTGCAAGTTCAACCGCCCCAAGAAGGACGCCTTCAGACATGTTGACGAGCGGGACTACAGGCGGAAGCTCGTCCCGGTGAAGATGACCTCCTTCGTATCGGCGATGTTCCGGGCGGAGGTGGTCAGGGAGGTGGGGCTTCCGATAGCGGAGTACTTCATATGGACGGACGACTACGAGTACACCGGCCGCATATCGAAGCTGCACCCATCCTATGCGGTTTCTGCCAGCAAGGTCGCCCACGCCATGAGGGCAAACGCTCGTCCGAGCCTGGCAACCGAGGACATCAGCCGGATCGGCCGGTTCTATTACCTTTCCCGCAACGACGTCCACTGCTACCGGCAGCACGGCGCGATAGGCTATGCGTATCTTGTCGCGAAGACGGTCTACACCGCTGTCGATATTCTTCTGCATGCACGCTCGGGTCGGGGTGGCAGGTTGTATCAGCTCGTGCAGGGAACTGTTGATGGATTCGCCTTCGATCCATCCGTTAGACACGTAAATCCGAATAATCATCGAATAGCACGGTAATCAAATGCACGGAAAACAAACCATTAATAGTATTCTATCAACTCTGTTCGGAAGAAGATTAGATCGGCTGAGCTTGCAGCGCATCCAAGAAGCCAGCGTCATCTCTTTCGATGTATTTGACACTCTTGTGGTCAGGAATTGTTCGTCGCCTACTGTTGTGTTCGATATTGTGGAACGGCGCTATAACGCAAGTCGCCCCATCACAAAAGTTACTGGTTTTCGAGATGTAAGGATGGCTGCAGAGCGTAAAGCACGTGAAATCGCTCCGTCGGGGGAACCGACGATTTTCGAAATCTATGCGCTATTGGATGCGCGCTTCAGCAAGGCAGCCCCCGACCTGCTCGGACTCGAACTTGATACCGAGTTGCGCATATGCCACGCTAATCTAGAGGCAAAGGCGCTCTACGACGAATTGCTGGCGATGAAGAAGCGGATTGTCATAACGTCTGATATGTATCTTAGCTCAGCCGAGGTAGGAAAGATTCTGGCAAAATGCGGCTATGCGGGATACGAGCGGCTCTACGTTTCGTCCGATGTCGGCATGACGAAGCGCAGCGGGCGCCTGTTCCGGCGAATCGCCGAAGACTTGGACGTGGCGCGTGAAGACATTCTGCATCTGGGCGATCACATTCTCTCGGATTGTCTCGTACCAAGAGGGCTGGGACTCCATTCGTTCTTGTATCGCAGACGGCTGAAACAGCAGGGCCTGTTTTCAAGCAGATATGGCTATAGGGGCGATCCGCTTACCAACGATGTGCTTGGCGCGCTAATCGCCAATAGAATCGGTGCGTTCGATAAAGATGTTCGGGACTGGATGGGGTATGCGGTACTCGGCCCCCTCCTGTATGGCTATATAACGTGGCTATACGACATGTGGAACGACGAGGGGCGTCCCGGCATCTTGTTCCTTTCTCGCGAGGGCCATATCCTCATGCAGGCGTGGAATCGCCTGTTCGGCGAAGGCGGACCGGTGCGATACGCGAACGTTTCCCGCCTCGCACTGTGTCGTGCCATGGCGGGCCGCGCGGAGAACTACGACCAGCTGTTCGACATCTTCTCCTGCCTGACAAGCGGCTGCAGCACGCTCGGGGATTATTTTGGTATCCTCGGCATCGACTCCGAAAGCGTTGCGTTCGACCGCGTTGGCCTTTCCGGCGAATCGCCTTTCGACGGCGCGAAAAAGGAGGCTGTATTTAGCCTCGTCAAGCAGCATTGCGGCGAATTCTTCGACTCCCAGCACGACCTGTTGGCTGACTATCTTCAAGAACGAACCAGCTTAGAGGATACACCGGGATCAACAAAAAGCCTGTTCATATGCGATATAGGCTGGACGGGGACGATGCAGGCCCTCCTGCAGAAAGCCCTGCCATCGAAGAAGACGATCGGGGCATATCTGGCCGTGAGCGATTTCCAAGATGCCGAGACGAGAACGCTTAAACGGCGCGAGCTCGATAGAAGGGGCTATTGGTGCAACAGCGATAGATGGAGTTCGGATGGGAGGGCGCTTCGATTCACACAATCTGCCATCGAGACGCTATTTCTCAACAGCGAAGGAACCACAACCTCATACACGCATACCGCAGGTGGGGTAGCCCCCGTTAAGGAGGAGAGCGAGCATCTTGCCGAAACCGAGAAATCGGTTGCGCGGCTGCACGATGCGGCGCTCGCTTTCATAGGCGACTGCAGGTCGGACAACCTTCAATCCCTTATCGGCGCGCCCGCTTGCGAAACCGCATTGCTGCCATATTTGAATACCGTCGTTCGCCCGACCGCGAAGGCCCTTGAATTCTATTCCCATTTCCTGTTCGTCGACGGAGTTAAACGGATCGGCTTCCTTCCTTCGCACGGCTTGATCTATTACCTTGCGCATCCTGCCGAAGCGGTGCGCGAGCTGGAACTTAACAACAGCAAGGTGCTATGGCTTAAGGGCATCCTGAAACTACCGTTCCCGTACTACCGATTCCTTTGCTTCTTAACTTCGTGCGTCGGCTTGAAGAGCAGGCACGCGAAAAGCATCGGGCGAGGAACGACGAACGTGACCGGAGCGGGAAACACATGCAGACTTTGAATCGCACGAAGAACACGGGGAGGAACATCGTCTGGGGCTTCGCGGCCAAGGCGGTCTCCCTCCTCGCGCCGTTCGTCACGCGCACGTTCCTCATCTATCGCTTGGGAGCCGAGTACCTGGGCATCAGCTCGCTGTACACATCGGTCCTGACGGTCCTCAGCCTTGCCGAGCTCGGCTTCGCGACGGCGGTCGTCTACGGCATGTACAAGCCCATCGCCGAAGGCGACGTGCACCAGGTTGCCGCCTACTTGAACTATCTCAAGGTCATGTACCGCTACGTCGGGGGCGTCATAGTGGCCTTGGGGCTCGCGATGTTGCCATTGCTGGGCTTCCTCGTGCGCGGCGAGTGGCCGGCCGACGTCGACATGCAGATCGCCTTCCTCATCTACTTGGGAAATACGGCTATCGGGTACTTCCTGTTCGCCTACAAGCAGTCGCTGTTGAACGCCTACCAGCGAAACGATGTTGTGAGCAGGATGAACATGGTGGTGCAGGTGATCCAGTGCGCCCTGCAGGTGGCCGTGCTCGTCTTGGCTCCGAACTTCTACGCCTATGCGCTCGCATTGCCCGTGTGCACGGTTGCGGGCAATATCCTGCTTGCCAAGGCAACGGACAGGCTTCTTCCCGAATACAGCGATCGCTCGCTTGCAAAGCAGAGGCTGGAAACCGGGCGGCGGGTGGGAATGCGCCGGCAGGTGGCCGGTCTCGTCTTCACCCGCATCTGCATGGTGACGAGGGATTCACTCGACGCCGTCTTCATCTCCGCCTTCATCGGGCTTTCTGCCGTGGCGTGCTACAGCAACTACTTCGTCATCATGAACGGCCTGCTGGGCATACTTCTCGTATTCGCCACGTCGATGACCGCTGCCGTGGGCAACAGCGTGGCAGTCGAAACGCGGGAAAAGAACTTCAACGACTTGCGCCTGTTCATGTTCATCTATGCGGCGATCTCGATCGTCATCGCCGCGTGCCTGCTCGCATGCTTCCAGCCGTTCATGCTGATTTGGGTGGGCGAGGGCCTGATGCTGCCCTTCGGGGTCGTTGTTCTGCTGGTAGCCTACTTCTACGTGCGTACCATGGGCGATATGCAGTGGGTGTACGTGGACGCGGCAGGGCTGTGGTGGGAACAAAGGTGGAGGACGCTCGCGGAGGTAGTTGCCAACGTCGTGCTGAACTTCGCGCTCGTGCAGGTTTGGGGCATATACGGCGTGGTGGCGGGAACGCTGACAAGCCTGTTTTTCATCGACTTCATATATGGCTCGCACGTGGCGTTCAAGTTCTACTTCGGGCTCGAGAAGGCCCGGGCGTACTACCTCGACCACGCCTGGTACCTTGCGGCGGCAATCGCCGTGTGTGCGGCAACATACCTGGTGGCTGGGATCGTACCTGACGGGGGATTCTTCTGGCTGGCCGTCAAGGCGGCCGTCTCGCTGTTGTGCTCGTCGGCGCTCTTGGTCGTGGTGTTTTGCCGCACTGCGCGCTTCAAGCGGGCGGTTGCGTTCGCGAGGCGCATGCTCTTCCCAGGTCCCAAGAAAGGCTCCGGTTCAAGCGACGCACACGCCGATTAGAGCCATGCGGAACAATCGACGTAAGCATCCGACGAAAAGTAAGCTATGCTGCAATGGGCGCTTGAGCAGGGAGATATTTGCGAAAGATATCTGGAGGGTTATGAAGCATGAGAAGAGCTGGCTCGCTTAAGGAAAGAATAAAAGAAGCGGAGGGCGAAAGGGGGCCTCTTCATTTCGCCCTTGAGATATACAGACACATAAAGTGGCGAATCTATTGTGCCAGGATGCAAGGAAAAACAAGGCAGGAAGCTTTCCAGTACATTTACAAGAACGATGGATGGGGCTACCTACGACTTGAAGATGCTCCCGACGACTTTTATTCCGGTCCGGGCTCGTACGCCGCTGAATTAGTGGAACCGTATGTCATCTTGGTCAAAGAATTAGTCGCGGAAATGGGGATAAAAACCATCGTCGACCTTGGCTGCGGGGATTTCAATGTGGGCAGCAGAATTGCGCCGCTTGTAGATGATTACACGGGATGCGATATTGTTCCGGAGCTGGTTGCGCGAAACAACAGGATATTTAGCGATGACGGATGCCGCTTTGTTTGTCTTGATATGGTGGACGACAATCTTCCGCCAGCCGATCTATGCCTGATACGTGAAGCGCTACAGCACTTGAGCAACGAAGAGGTCTTGCAGATCCTCCCCAAATTACGTCAATACAAATTTGTACTCATTACCGAAGGGGTCGAAATGAGCAGGGGGGCTTGCAACAGCGATGTCCCGCATGGAAGCTACCGCGGTATTTCTCTGGAAGACCCACCGTTTAGCATGGCGGGCACGGAAATGCTCAGATTGGAGCATCCGCACACTAAAAACACTCTTGTGGTGAGCACCTTATTCAGCAACCCACGCGAACCTCTTTTGGAAAAAGAGCGATAAAGACTACCGTTAGCCCCATAACACGTGATGGGCTACCCGTCTAATGGCTCCCAGCCAAAGCCCGCTTAAACTGCCCAGCTATCATTGCAAGTATTATTCTAGTCCCAAATGCTACCTTCTGCGGCAATGTGTGCTTTTTGTCCGACGGATTCACGCCCCATTTCCCGTATGCCCACATTACACCCTTGTGCGTTGCGTTCTTTTGGAGGGCGAGCTTCAAAGCAAGCTCTATTCGACCGGATGCGAATAGAGCACGGCTATCTATACCCCAAGCGTGGATGTCCTGCGCGATAAGCTCATGCATGGATTTCGTGTACGTACCGCAGGTCGAAAGGTCTCGAGCGGCCGCTGCGAGCAATTCGGCACATGCCCACAGCAAGCTCATCCCCTCCTCGTCGCTGAACGCCTCGGGTTCGTAAACTTGGCGATATATCTCTTCCGCGACGAACACGGCGTCGGCACTGGCATGAAATCTCGTGTCGTCAAGACTCGTGCCCAGCCCCCGCCTGTACAGGACGAGCGGTTTTCTAAGCAGGTAGACGGTGTTAGCCGCACGCATTGTCTTGACGGTAAACAGGCAGTCATCCCAGCTTCGAACATCTTGAAACGTTGCGCCGCAGTCTAACAGGCGTTTGCGATGGTGCAGCTTGTTCCAGGGCCACCACCCGCCAATCTGAAAGGCGTCCCCGCCAAAGTCGCTTCTCGCGTAAAGCCCTTCTTTGTACTTGACGGGGAATCTGTAATTGGATGAAACAGCCCCGCTTTGGTGCTGGTAAAAATCGGACTCGCAGATACACATGTCTGCATCTGTAGCCTCGAGCGCCTCCACCATGCTCGCGAAGAAATCGGGCAGGAACAGATCGTCTGAATCGAGGAACATAACGTACTTGCCAACGGCGCATGCGAGCCCGAAATTCCGCGCCTTCGGGCCACCTTCGTGGGGACGTCTGAAAAGATGTATGCGGCCGTCTCGCTCGGCGTTCGCTTCCACTATGCTCGCAGATCGGTCGTCGCTCCCGTCGTCAATGCAGAGAAGTTCGTAATCTCCGAATGTTTGGCAGGCGATGCTCGTCAATGTTTCTTGGAGCACCTTTTCCTGGTTGTAGACGGGCATAACGACCGACAACATGGGTTGACAAGCAACCGCAGCATCGGTAGCCGTCCGCATGTTACGCTGCTGCATGGAAGCTTGCGCTGACTCTTTCGCCATGAACATCACCTTAATCCGGATCGCCCTTCTTGCCAGCAAACGCATAGAAGAAACACCGCCGAAACGGAGCAGACCACGAGCGGAACCCACCACGTTCTCCTGTCCCAGCAATAGTACGCCAAAGCGGCGCAAGCAGAAAACAGAAACGCGCCGAGGGTATTCAGGTGCCCGAATCCATATGGAAACGCCAGACGGGTATTAGGGATGATATCCCTGTTGTAAACGATTCCGAAAACAAATAACACCATCACAACAGAGACCCCAACCAGGATCACAAAACCGTAGACGCCGCACAACTTCTCTAGGATAACACCTCCCATTGCGATTATGAGCACGCACGTGCAGACGAACGGTTAGCTGCTTGTAAAAGCAGATGAAATAAGCAGAACAATTAGTGTTATGCAAGCCAAAGTAACTTGCCCGCTGGAGAGCGCACGCCTC
>DMNP01000011.1:2399-2861 GCA_003452695.1 Eggerthellaceae bacterium | reverse complement strand
TGGGCCCCACGATGGCCGTGATGCCCGGCTCGAGCGCAAGCGCGCTGCGGTCGGCGAACGATTTGAAGCCTTTCAGGACGAGCGATTTCAAATACATGCAGGCTAACCTTCTGTTTCGCCCGTCGAAGCAGGTGCTTGCGCTGCTGTTGCCGCCGCCGTTGCGGCGCCAGCCGGAGCCGCGGCCACGGTTGCCTGCGCGTTCGCGGCGGCCGAAGCTGCGCGTTGGCGCTTTTCGGCGCGTTTGCGCTCGCGCTCGGCGGTTTCCGCGGCGCGTGCAGCGGCCTCGTCGGCGCGGGCCTGCTGGGCCGCCGCCACCTTTTCCACCTTCGCCTGCGCCTGGGCGGCAATCTTGTCGGCCTTGGCCTGCGCCATGGCCACGCGTTTCTCGGATTTCTGGTCTTCGGTCAGGCCCAGCCCGAAGAATTCGCCCAAACGCGCCAGCGTGCTCTTGGCCGCCTGGCC
>DMNP01000011.1:0-2336 GCA_003452695.1 Eggerthellaceae bacterium | reverse complement strand
CTTCCTTCTTCGTGCGCCCGACGCCCTGAGCCAGCCCCTGGTCCCCGGCGAACACCTGCGCCACGAAGGTGCGGTCGTGCGGCGGGCCCTGCGTTTCCACCAGCTTGTAGGTGGGCGTAATGCCGTCTTCCTGCAGCTTCTCCTGAAGCGCGCTCTTGGGGTTCTCGGGTTCGCTGGCCATGTCCAGCGACATGCGCCCGATGAGCGTGCGTTCCACGAACGCTTCTGCGGCCGCGATGCCGCCATCCAGGTACAACGCTGCCACCACGGCCTCGTACACGTTTTCCAAGGCCGAGTGCAGGCCGCGCTTGCCGGTGCCGCGCTCGGACGACCCGAAGCGGATGACGTCGGCAAATCCCAGGTCGCCGGCCACTTCTGCAAGGCTATGACCAGACACCAGCGCCACCTTTATGCGCGTCAGCCCGCCTTCGTCCAAATCGCGGAAGCTGGTGAATGCGCTCGATGCGACGATGGCGCCCAAGATGCTGTCGCCCAGGAATTCCAGGCGCTCGTAGGAATAGGTTGCCGAATGGCCCTCGATTGCGGACGGATGGGTTATGGCGGAGAGCAGCAGCTGCTCGTTTTCGAAATGGTGGCCGATGATGCGCTCGGCTGCCTCGTAGTTCTTCCGTTGTTCGTCGTTCACGGTTCCTTACCCCGTTCCAGCTGTTCGTAGCACGAATCAGCGTGGCCCAAGGGCACGTCCGCGAACGTGCGCTTCGGCCATGCTATTCGCATTGCAGTGCGCAAGCCATCCTATTGTAGCTGAACGGGGGGAATAGCTGGACAGCCATGTTCGTTTGCGCAATATATCCAGACAGCGGGATGAATCCCCCGGGACGAGTCTGGTTTCGCCCGCGGCAGCGCCGTCGCCATGCAACCACGCTGCCGTAAGGCGGCTCCGCTGCAGCTTGATCGCCTACGAGGTGGCGAAGCGTTGGGCTATTTCCTCGGTCATGCCGGAGCGCACGTAGGTGGCACTGGCCAGCACGCCGTTCTTTATGGCGCGCGCGCCCGAGGAACCGTGGCCCACGATGCACGCGCCCTTCACTCCGAGCAGGGGCGCGCCGCCCGCCTCGTCCGGGTCCACGCTGGCCTTCAGCTGCTTCAGGCCGCCCTTCAGCAACAGCGCCGCCAGCTTGGTGAAGATGGACTTCATCATCACGCCCTTCAATTCCTTGAACAGCACCTTGGCCGTGCCCTCGATGGTCTTCAGGCACACGTTGCCCGTGAAGCCGTCGCACACGACCACGTCGAATTCGCCGCTCATCACGTCGCGGCCCTCGGCGTTGCCCGCGAAGCCGGGAAGCTCCTGCTTCAGCAGGGCGTGGGCCTCCTGCGCGAACTTCGAGCCCTTCTCTTCTTCCTCGCCGATGTTCAGCAATCCCACGCGCGGCACGGGCGTTCCCACGATCTTGCGCGCGTACAAGCTGGCCATCTGGGCGAACTGCACCAGGTATTCCGGCTTGCAATCGGCATTGGCGCCCACGTCGCACAGCACCACCGGCTTCACCGGCGAAGGCAGCACCGTGGCAAGCGCCGGGCGCGCCACGCCCTTTATGCGCCCGATTACCAGCGTGCCCGCCGCCAGGCAGGCGCCGGTAGAGCCTGCCGAGAAGAAGCCCTGGGCCTGCCCCTCTTTCACCAGGCGGCACCCGACCACGATGGACGAGTCCTTCTTCTTGCGTACGGCGTTGGCGGGGTGCTCGGCCATGCCGATTTCCTCGGTCGTGGCGCGCGCGGTGCAGCGCTCGTGCTCGGCTGCGAACGGTTCCACCACCTGGGCCGGTCCGCACAGCACGACCGACAGGTCCGCATCCTCGGCAAGCGCGGCCGCCACGCCCTCCAACACCACGCCGGGCGCGTTGTCGCCACCGAGCGCATCCACCGAAATAGTCACTTTGTCCGCCATGTCCTGCTCCAATCCGCCGCCCTGCCGGCAGCCTTGTCGTGGTTCGAATGCGCATCGGCCGAACGCGACACGGTATGCAGATGCGTGCCGTACGCGATGGAACGGGCTGTCTGCAAAGGCGCGCGCTTCCCGTTTCCCGCCGCGAGCTCCCCCGGCTCTCGTCGCGCTCGGTTCGATAAGGGAAGCACGCTCCTGCTTCGCTGCGCCTTACGAGGCGCATGCCGCATGCGATGCGTTAATACAACGAAAGCCTCCTGCGAGCAGAAGGCTTTCGTCGGGTATCGGTGTGGGAACTATTCCGTCTCGATAACTTCGCGGTCCTTGTAGTAGCCGCAGTTCGGGCACACGCGATGCGGCAGCTTGACTTCGCCGCACTGCGGGCACACGGAACGCGCCGGGGCGGCGAGCTTGCTGTTAGCCGAAC
>DMNP01000151.1 GCA_003452695.1 Eggerthellaceae bacterium | reverse complement strand
AGGGTGACCAGGAGTCATACAAGTGGGACCGCGTCGCAAACTACCAGGAGAACTGGGACATCGACGCGGACGATTTCTCCAGCCATGCGATAGCGGCCCTCAAGCCGGCGGCGCAGGGGATGGGACAGCTTTCCGAACAACGGTGCCTGTCCCAGTTGTATGGATGCGAAAGCGGGGCGCCGTGGTACCTGAAGTACTGGATTATCCATGCCGGCGCCGCCTGGCCGTAGCCCTTGCACTGCTCGTGCTGGTCGATTGCTGCCCTCTGTCTCCGTTGTTAGAAACCCTGTCAGGCCTCTGGCTCGGCCTGGGCCGGGTCAGGCTGAGCCTCGACCTCAGTCGCGGGCGCGGGCGTTGGCTCGGGCTGGGAAACGGGTTCAGGCTGAGCCTCGACCTCAGTCACGGGCGCGGGCGTCGGTTCGGGTTGGGCAACAGGTTCAGGCTGAGCCCCGACCTCAATTGCAGGCGCGGGCTCCGTCCCTGGCTCTGATGCGGGCTCGACCTCATCCTCAAGGTCATGGGCGGCCTCGGCTTGTGTGCCCGCCGTCGTGGCTTCCGGCAGCGAAATCCCCTGTTGCCCTGACTGCTCGTTGCTTGAATCCGCGGCCCTCACCCCCAGCGTATCTGGATTGGACTTTCCGCCGCCAATTCCAGCCGTGTCGCTCTTTACGGTAGAAGGAATCAACTCGTTGGAATCGATGATCTTCAAAAAGTCTGAGAAATCCTGCTTGTTTTGGTCGAGCGGCGTCGTATACCGCTTGCCAAAGTCCTCAAGGATGGATCCGGTGGGATGTTCACCCTCTGGCAGATTGTTATCCAGATAGAGGAGGTAGTTGAGCAGCGTGGTCACGAACGACAGCGATTCGCTGTCGCCCCTATACATGCCATCGGATCCCTGCTCACCCTTTATGAACAGGTCTTCGAACGATGCGGCGTCCTTGTAGAGGGGCTTTCCGTTGCTGTCGTTGGGCGAGATCGTTGCAATGAGGGAGTCCAATGTATCGCCCTCGTGCATCCATTTGAGCAGGTTGTCAAGGCCTCCGCGAAGCCTGTCGGAGTCCACGGTCGTCACGCCGTCCACGACCTTGACCGACGATTCGTTGTTGTATGCATAGCGCGATGCGAGCTCACACAGGTAGAGGGTCGCGAGGTAGCCCGTCACATAGTTTGAACGCTCTGTGTCGATTGTGCCTCCATCGGAATCCTTTCCGCCTTCGGAGAACCCGATGTCGTTGTACATAAACCGACCGTCGTTGAAGTACCCGCCAACGTAGGTGTCGATGAGCAGTGCTGTCGTGTATGTTGAGTTGAGTTCTCCTGTGCCAAACCTGCCGTCATCGCCCTGCAGCCTGCGAAGGTCTTGGAACGCCTGGTTGCGGTACGTATAGACTTGCTCGACAGCGCTGGCGCTGCCCTCAATGAACCAGGAAGGGAACCTGAGTGCAAGATAGCGCTTCTCGGCCTCTTCGGAGATGAGATCGCCTTTTGCATCCGTGCGAAGGTCATCGAGATTGGTGGCACCAGCCATGCCGGTGCGATTGTAGTCGTGCATGAGTGTTTGGAAGAGCTCGCGCACGATTGTGTTTTGGAAGGTCTCCATTGCCTGACCCTCACGAATAATTGAGCATTGTCCATTACTGGGATTTCGTATGGGATTGCCATCATCGTCTTTCTTCAGAAGACTGTCGACGTTCACAGCAAGCATGTAGCAGTACTTGAGCTCGCCCTCAATCTCTTTGGCACGGGCAGTTACATACGCGAGGGTGTCGTCCGTATCCTCGTGTTCTTCGGTACCGTCCTTGTCTCCCTTTTTGTAAAAGACGTACAGGCTGATTTCCTCGCCAATCTCGCCACACATTGCGGCGGCGTCGAAGGCCGGGAATTTGTCGAGCAGGAGGTTTACCGCTTGCGGCTCTAGGTGGTCGATGATGAGCTCAACGAGCCATTCGAGGTCCTCGTCGGAAAGGGCGTCGCGTGCCGTCTGTGCGCAGTGCATCTCGACGAGCGATCTTTCATTGCCAACTTCGTGTGCCATGTCGCTGGTTGCATGCCGTTCCGGCGCAGCGACGGGGAGGTCGGCTTGTGCGATTGCAGTCTCGGTCTGCGCGGCCATTTCTTCGATTGCAGGTTGCGGGGATGCCTCCTCGCGCTGGGCTTTCACAAACAGGTCTCTGAGCGAGCCGGGAAGAATGTACGTGATGTCAGTGGCTGCGTCGTAGACCGATATGATCTCGTGGGTTTCAAACAACTCAGAAAGTGAGTCTGAGAGGGTAACGGTGAACACATCCTCTGCCAGTGCGTAGTCTTGTGGCACATAGAAGGCGAGAACTGGGAGATAGGTTCGACCTTCGTCTGCCACGTCGCTGTCGATTTGAAGGTCGTCACGTACCCACATAACGGGAATCTCCCAGTTGGCGTCGTTCTCGGCGACAACGACGGCGCTCTGGTCGAGCTCGATGCCAGCGGTGGGCCTGTCTACGCCGTCGATTGTGATGTCACGGAGGACCATGGTCTGGTCGGTTTGCATCGTGTGGTTTTCCAACTCAACCGTGCGCTCCGTGGCTAGCGCGACAAAGGGCAGAATCCCTTGCAGCGTGAGCGCAAGTGTAACGGAGGTGGCCAGCAGCTTGTTGAGTCTTGTTTGCTTCATGGCATGCCCTTTCAGAGTGTGGATGCATACATCATACCTGTGCAAACATGCCGAAAAGCAGGTGACACGGAGATTCGGTGTCATATCGCGTCTCCTCGGCTCCTCGAAGCAGGGGACGATTCGCGCGGCGCATATCGATCTTGAGAGGTATATCAACCGAGTTCAGGTGTCGCGGCAGCTAGATTGAGAGGTCGTCAGCACGAAGGTGTGGTCGTTTGCCCATCGTCGGAGTACCCTCGGCGATGGTTCGTGCGGCTCTACGTCAACCTACCGCGAGCGCGGTTGCCGCGTGCGCTGGGGGGTGCCCCCTAACGCACGCGTATCGCACAACGGACCCGAACAACGGTGCCTGTCCCACTTGTTCGGATTTTCTAGGAAGCGGCCACGAGTACTCATTCGACCGTCTGGCGAAGCTGCTCGACTTCGACCAGGAGGGCGTCCGCGGCGCTTTCAGGGCCCTGTACGACACGGACTCCGTCCTGGTACGACGAGCAGGTCTCGGACAGGGAGGGCGGCCAGGTCGCCTTCAATAAGCTCGGAGAGCGTCGCCCATGGCGCCCTTGCAGAAGGTGCCGAGGCGCGCCGTGGTGAGCGTGTGGCGGCTCCCCGTGCGCTCGTCG
>DMNP01000102.1:1427-2612 GCA_003452695.1 Eggerthellaceae bacterium | reverse complement strand
CGCCTGGTCTTCGATTGCTTGTAATTCTTCTCTGCTCATACATCCTCCTCCTGCTTATAGAAACCGACTGTTACCCGCACAAACCCGCACTTTTTCAAAGCTCCCTTGCGAAAGCTCTTACTTTCTCTCATAGATTTTGCCGCCAGGCACCAAGTGAATCCCGGCTATGCTGTTGCAGAAAACCGAACCGCGCAGAATACGGTTCGTGGGCATTGGCTCGGCCGCCACCCCGACGGCCGAGAGATGCTAGGCCGTTGCTATAGCCCTCCCCTTCTCGTGGGTCCTTTCCGGCATATGAACGATCTTCACGCGGAACGAGGTACGGGAATCCGGCTCGTAGAGCGTGTGTTCGACTTCGAAATCGGGCGACACGACCAAGATGGAGTAGCCGTCCTTCAGCTGCGTGCGGTAGCCGTGCACGATAAGGTTCATGAACTCGCGCGTTGCGGCGCGGAAGTCCTCGTCGTCAAGCTGCTTTCCGCGCAGCGAAGCCAGCATGCCGCGGTACAGGTAGGTATCCACCTTGCGCAGGTACTCGTAGGACGCGTGCTCGATCATGCCCTCGCGCTCCGCGCGTTCGAGCAGGATGGAATCGCGCTCTTCGATGGTGGCGTTCATGAACATGTCGAACATGAAATCCTTCAGGCCCATAAGGTCCTCGGGATACTCGGTGAAGTACTCGCTGACCGCCTCGGAATAGAACGCATCGTCCGCCGCGCCGAAGAACAGGTTCTCGAACACGTCGGCGTTGCGAAACGAGTAGAACGCCAGGCACTCCCACAGCTGCAAGTTCAGCTCGAGCGGGTTCAGCTCCACCTTCGACAGCAGACGCGCGTCTTCCACGTAGTCGCGCAGGAAACGGATGGAGGCCACGGCCACGAGCTTGTTGATGTCGGGGAAATGCCGGTACAGGGCAGCCGAACTGCAGCCGAGCTCGTCGGCAACCTTGCGGATGGAAGCGCCCTCGAGGCCGTCGCGCACGAGCAACTCGAACGTCGCCTCGATGTATTTCCGCTTCGCGCCCGTCATTTCGGCCTTTCCCACACGTCTTGCCTTCATGAATGTTAGCAGTGATAACTATACCATGGTTATCACTGATTACAAGACCCTTTTTGAAAAAAGTTATCAGTGATAATTTTTATCGGCCGACGCCCGCAAACAACTCGACCTCTGCGGCCGATTCCT
>DMNP01000102.1:0-1330 GCA_003452695.1 Eggerthellaceae bacterium | reverse complement strand
AGGAATCGGCCGCAGAGGTCGAGTTTTAAGCACCGGTTGGGCGAGGCAGCCTGGCTACCCCGCCCGCTGTTCAGGGGATTATGCGCCCACGCGTTTCAGGGCCTCGTCGCAGATGCGGTCCATCTCGGCGACGACCTCGGGCGAATAGTTCACGCCCGGATCGTGGGATTCCAGAATCTGGGCGGTCTTGTCGTGAACGCGCTCGTTGAAGGTGCGCTTGTCGCCAGTCTCCCACTTGGCATAGCTTGCGCGGTCGATGAGCTCGGGATACCACACCTCGTCCTCGAAGTAGTCGAAGGTCTGGTCGGCAGTCATGTACTCGCCGCCGTGGCCGATTTCGGCGATGGTTTCCAGACTCGTGGTCTCGTCGTTGAACGTGATGCCGCGGCGGATGCGGCGGGCGTAGCCGATTATCTCGTTGGCCATGGTCAGCGAGTCGAGATGCGACACCAGGCCGTCTTCCATGAAGCCCACGTTGTGAATGAGGTTGCCGCCGTCCAGGCCCGCCATCAGCAACGTCATGGACTGCTCGATGGCCAGCTGCTCGTCCACGAACTTCGACGACACCGCGCCACCCGTTCCCATGGTGGGGATGTCCAGGTAGTGGTAGACGTCGGCGCCGGCGGCCTCGCACAGGCAGTGCTCGGGCGTGCCGTAGCAGGTGCGCGTCGTCTTCATGTCGAACGTACCCGAGATGAGCGTGCAGAAATACGGGGCTCCCGGGCGATACGTTTGGGCGATTGCCAGCTGGAACAGACCCTCTGCGATGGCCATTTCAATGGCGCTTGCCAGCACGACCGGTGCCACCGAGCCGATTTGGATGTAGCTCGTGTTCACCTGGGGGATCATCTTGTCTGCCGCGTAGAAAATCTTGTCGGTGTTCTGCGCTTCCTCGGTGCGCAGCGGCGTGGACGTCTGGCCGTTCAACAGCAGGTACGACGGCTTCGCATGGAACGCGTCCCAGCCCCCGCAAGCCACGGCGGCAAGTTCGGCGGCCTCCTTCAGCGTCGTCACGTTCAGCGGGATGCCGATGATGGGCTTGGTGGAATTCTCGAACATGGCGCGCGTGGTGAACAGGTCGTTCAGCTCTGCTGGCTTGTCGGCGATGTCCGATAGGCTCATCAGGAAATCGATTTCCGGAAGCGCGTCTGCCAGCTTCGACGCCGCCGCGCAATCGGAATACAGCGCGCGCCTGCGCTCGCCCGTCTCGAAATCGTAGAAGTACGGGTTGGTGGGCCCAAGGCCGTAATAGCTGTTCGTGCCGCCCAGGTCGATGACCTTCTCGCCCTTTCGGTTGTAGATGTCCAGGTGGCTCGGCGTGCTCTTTATC
>DMNP01000038.1 GCA_003452695.1 Eggerthellaceae bacterium | reverse complement strand
CCGGCATGACGCCGAAGGAGCAGATCAGGGCCATCCACGAGCGGTGCGCAGAGCTCTACCCCATCCAGGAGAGCTACTACGAGCACGTGCGCGGCTCGCTCGCGAAGCAGGGAGTGCGCCACCTGAGGCCCGAGGACCTCTCCGACGAGCAGCGCAACTACCTCTCCGGTCTCGTCAAGCACAACATCGAGCCGTTCCTGTCACCGCAGATCATCAACTCCCGCCACCCGTTCCCCCATCTGGAGAACGGCAAGCTCTACATACTCGTGCGCCTCGACGACGAGGCCGACCAGACCGCCAAGAAGAAGAAATCCAAGGCCGACAAGGCGAGCGCCGCCGAGGGCGTCGTCCTCGGCCTTATCCCGCTGCCGCACCAGTGCGAGCGCGTGATCAAGCTTCCTGGCCGCGGGTTCCAGTTCATCTTGCTCGAGCACGCGATCGAGATGTTCGCCGAGGACATCTTCAGCATGTACTCCATCAAGCACACGAACGTCATCTGCGTGACGCGCAACGCCGACATGGATGCGAGCCAAGGCGACGACTCGTCCGACGAGGACTACCGCGAGCACATGAAGCGCCTGCTGAAGCAGCGCGCACGCCTGGCGCCGGTGCGCCTGGAATGCGAGCGCCCGCTGTCTCCGGTGGTCGAGAAGATGATGCTGAAGAAGCTCGGCCTGAAGCGCGGCCAGGTGTACGACACCATCGTCCCGCTGGACCTCAGCTTCACCTGGGGCCTGGGCGACCATCTTTCCGAGAAGAAGCGCGCGAAGTTGTCCAACCCGCCCTTCACGCCGGCCTGGCCGGCCGAGTTCAAGCGCACGGGGCGCATAATGGACCAGATAGGCGAGCGCGACATCCTGTTGTCGTATCCCTACGAGTCCATGGACCCGTTCGTGCAGCTGCTGAAGGAAGCGGCCGTCGACCCCGACGTCATATCCATTAAGATTACCCTGTACCGTCTGGCCAGCCAGTCGCAGCTTGCCGAGGCGCTTATCGCTGCCGCCGAAAACGGCAAGGAGGTGATGGCGCTGTTCGAGCTGCGCGCACGGTTCGACGAGAGCAACAACATCGAATGGTCGCAGCGCTTCGAGCAGGCCGGGTGCCATGTAATCTACGGCTTCCACGACTACAAGGTGCATTCCAAGATCTGCTGCATAACGCGGCGCACGCCCGAGGGCGTGAAGCACATCACGCAGCTCGGCACGGGCAACTACAACGAGAAGACGGCCAAGCTCTACACCGATCTCAGCTTCATCACCACCGACGAGGCTTTCGGCCAGGATGCCGTGCGCTTCTTCCGCAACATGCTGCTGGAAAACGTGTCGGACGAATACGAGGTGCTGCGGGTCGCTCCGCTGCAGATAAAGCCCATGATCCTGGACAATCTGGACGAGCAGATCCGCCTGGCGCGCGCGGGCAAGCCCTGCGGGGCTTTCCTGAAGGCCAATTCCATAACGGACAAGGACGTCATCGAAAAGATTGCCGAGGCGTCGCAGGCGGGCGTGAACGTAACGTTGTTCGTGCGCGGCATCTGCTGCCTGGTGCCCGAGGTGAAGGGCGCCACCGACAACGTGCGCGTCGTTTCCATCGTGGGCAGGCTGCTCGAGCACAGCCGCATCTACTGCTTCGGCGTGGGGGAAGACTGCCGCATGTACCTGTCGAGCGCCGACCTCATGACGCGCAACCTCGACAAGCGCATCGAGATCGCCTGGCCGATCTTCAACCCCGAGATCAAGAAGCGCATCCTCGACGGCATCGACATCTGCATGAAGGACACGGCCAAGCTTCGCCAGCTCAAGAGCAACAAGACGTACACGCCGCTCGGCTCCCTGTGCGACGTCGACGAGAACGGCGAGGCGCTGCCTCCCTTCGACGCCCAGGACGCACTGCTCGAGAAGGCAGCTGCCGCCTCGAAGACCGCTGCCATCGAGGAGGCGGTCGAGGAGACCCGGGCAAGCGTGGAAGGCACCTCCGCAGCCACGGGAGCCGCTACGGGTTCTGCCGCTGCCGCCGCCGCGGGCCCTGCCGCCGCCGCGGGCTCTGCCGCCGCGGGCGATGCGGGCGATGCGACATCTGCCGCCGCCGCGGGCTCTGCCGAGCAGGGATCCGACAACCCCGATGGCGCCGAAGAAGCCCCCAAGAAGAAAAAGGGCTTCCTTGCCTGGCTGTTCGGCTGATTTGGACCACCCATGGCCTGAACCGAGTTGACTAGGGCCTTTTGATCTGGGCTTTCGTGAGCTAAAAGGCTTTCAGCCCTCGTCGCGCCGACGCCTGCCGCGCATCGTGCGGCAGGCGTCGGCGCATCGTGCGGCGGTGCCAAGTAAAAGTGTTGACTGCAAAATCGCACTTGTATACCGGAAAATGCTGCAAATACGCGCTTGTTTATATATACAAGCGCGTATTTGCAGCAGATTTTCCTAAACAAGCGCGATTTTGCAGTCAACACTTGTGGGCCGAGCTTTTTCCGGCAGCTCGGGACAGCCCGGGGCGAGTCGGAACAGCCCGGGGTGAGTCGGAACAGCCCGGGACGGCCCGGGGCAGCTCAGCTTACGGCCTCCTGAACCCCTCACACAAAGCTTGCATGCGAAAGGGGCTGTAACAGAAGTGAAGTT
>DMNP01000254.1 GCA_003452695.1 Eggerthellaceae bacterium | reverse complement strand
GGGAATCATCAGCAGCAAGCCCTGGGATGCCGTGTACGTGCTGGTCAGAGCGCCTGCATCCAACGACCCGTGCACAGCGCCCGCCGCGCCGCCTTCGGATTGCATCTCGCAGACCTTCACCGTGGTGCCGAAGATGTTCTTGCGGCCCTGCGCCGACCATTGGTCCACGTAGTCCGCCATCGGAGACGACGGCGTAATCGGGTAGATGCCCGCCACCTCCGTGAACGCATACGACACATGTGCCGCCGCGTTGTTGCCGTCCATCGACTTGAAACTTCTCGCCATAAGCTCCTCCTTCATATAGGCAATTCCCTCTCGTTGGTTACCCTTCGGATGAGTCGCAGAAATCCGCCTGCGCCACGTTTGCGCCATCTATTAATACTAGCAGCTTATGCCACATCGAAAAATGCAAGCCCCGCGAACGGGGCTTGCAAAAGGACGAACTGGGAAGCGGCGCCATACGCCACGCGAACGGCGCCATTGGCCTATTGCAGCGGAATATCGCCCTCCAGGACCTCGTCCAGGCTGCGCTCTCCAGCGGGCTCGTCCATGTAATGGTCGAACTCGTCCAGCACGGTCTGCTCGGGCTCCTTCGAAATCTTCGACACGATGAGAATCGCCAGGCAGCTGCACAGGAAGGCGGGCAGCAGCTCGTAGATGCCGAACACGCCGCCGAGGGGCTTTATCAGGTTGTGCCAGATAAGCACCATGGCAGCACCCGTGACCATGCCCGCAATGGCGCCTTCCTTGGTCGTGCGGCGCCAATACAGGGAAAACAGCGTCAGCGGTCCGAAGCTTGCGCCCAAGCCCGCCCACGCATACGAAACCACCTGGAAGATGACCGAGTTCTCGTCCCAGGCAATCGCGATGCCGAACAGCAGCACAAGCGCGAGCGTGATGCGCGACACGATGAGCACCTGGTTGTCGGTGGCGTCTTTCTTCACGATGGCGCGGAAAATGTTCTCGGCTACCGACGAGCCCGTAATCAGCAAATACGAAGACGCCGACGACATCGATGCCGCCAAGATGCCCGACACCACCAAGCCGCACATGAACGAAGGCAACATGTCCTTGGCCAGCACGATGAAAATGGTTTCGGCGGAAGACTGCGTCAGCAGCGTCGTGGGCATCAGATAGCGCCCGATGATGCCGATCATCACGGCACAGAACATCGATATGACCACCCACACCACGGCGATGCGGCGCGAAGTTTTCACCTCGTCTTCGCTGCGGATACCCATGAAGCGCACGAGCACCTGCGGCATGCCGAAGTAGCCCAGACCCCAGCTCATCGTGGAGATGATGGTCAGCAGTCCATACTCACCAGCCTCGCCGAACAGCGGTTGGTTGCCAGCAATCAACTGCTCGCCGGCCTCGTTAACTTCGGGAGTGGCGATGGACGTCATGGAAAGATAGCCTGGCACGTCGGACAGGAACGCCACCGTGTTTTCCACGCCTCCCGCCATGGCAATGGAGCCGATTACCACCACGGCCAGCGCAAAGAACATCAGGCAGCCCTGAACGAAGTCGGTTGCCACAACCGAAAGATAGCCGCCAACCATGGTGTACAGGAACACGATGAGCGCGCCGAAGGCCATCATCACCGCATAGTCCCAGCCGAACAGGCTGTTGAACAGCCTGCCGCACGTAACGAAGCAGCTGCCGCAATACACGCAGAAGAAGATGAGGATGATTACGGCCGCAATAGTGCCCACGATGTTCTTGCTGTCGTGGAAACGGTTGGAATAGAAGCCTGGCAGCGTGATGGAATCCCCCGCCACCACGGAATACTTGCGCAGGCGCTTAGCCACGAGCAGCCAATTCAAGTACGTGCCGATGGCCAGGCCGATGGCAGTCCAGCCCACGTCGGATGCGCCGCACCAATACGCCAAGCCGGGCAAACCCATCAGCAGATAGCCCGACATGTCCGAGGCTTCCGCCGATAACGCCGTGAACCACGGCCCCACCTTGCGCCCGCCCAGGAAGTACTCGGACGCAGAAGAATTCGAGCGCTTCGCATAGATGAAGCCGATGGTCAATACGATTATGAAGTACACGACGATGGCGACCACGACAAGCGCGTCGCCCGATTGCAATTCAAACATGTATTCCCTCCTCGATACGCGTAAGCGCATATTATAGCTTTAGCACGATGGAGTGAAAACTATTTCCCAAAAAAGCGTCATGCTTGAAGGGTGGACGGACATCGAAGGCTTCCGCCGCTTGTCCGCCCAGTGCACTGTGTGTCAGGGGGACGTTTCCCTTGACGCACGAAAACCGTCCTTCGGCGGGTGGAGGCCAGGTTACCCCCACCCACCCGTTCGATTGGCTAGGCGTTTTGCGCTTGCACGCAGGTTATCGCGACCACGCCGTATATGTCTTCGGCTGTGCAGCCTCGGGACAGGTCGTTCACCGGCGCGGCGATGCCCTGCGTTATCGGGCCGTAGGCTTCGGCTTTGGCCAGGCGCTGGACCAGCTTGTAGCCAATGTTGCCGGCATCCAGGTCGGGGAACACGAGCACGTTGGCACAGCCTGCCACTGCCGAGCCGGGAGCCTTGGATGCGCCGATTTCGGGAATGATGGCCGCATCCAGCTGCAATTCGCCATCGAGCGCCAGGTTCGGTGCCATCTGCTTGGCAATTGCCGTTGCGTCGACCACCTTTGCCACATCGTCGTTTTTTGCCGAACCGTGCGACGAATGCGAGAGCATTGCCACGCGAGGTTCGGCGCCCACGAGCACTTCGAACGACGCAGCGGAGCTAACAGCAATGTTCGCCAGGCGCTCGGGCGAAGGCTGGACTTCAAGACCACAATCCGAGAACAGGAAGGTGCCATCGGCGCCCAGGTTGCAATCGGGCACGCACATAATGAAAAAGGCGCTGACCAACGCCGCCCCGGGCGCGGTTTTCAGAATTTGCAGGCTCGGGCGCAACACGTCGCCGGTTGCATGGCAAGCCCCTGCAACCATGCCATCGGCCGCGCCGGTCTTCACGAGCATTACGCCGAAGTACAGCACGTCGTCGAGCTTCGCGTTGGCCTCTTCGGGCGTCATGCCCTTGTGCTTGCGCGCCTCGTATAGCTTCTCGGCCAAATCGTCGCGACCTTCGTATGTGCGCGGGTCGATGATGCGCGCGCCCTGAAGCGAGCGCCCACTTGCCGCGATGGCCTGCGCATCACCCAGAATAACAAGATTGGCAATTCCATCTGCAAGCACCCGCTCGGCCGCTTCGAGCATACGTGGGTCGTCGCCTTCGGGCAACACGATGGTCTTCTTCTGCACCTTCGCACGACTTACGACGGAATCAAGGAATGCGCTCATGGGAACACCTTTCTCGTTGTTTCGCGATTATCGCCCCATTGTACGCCGCCCCCACACATCCCACCGCCCGCACGCCACAACTCTCCGACAAACGGCCAACGCCCCCCCCCCCCCCCCCCCCCC
>DMNP01000058.1 GCA_003452695.1 Eggerthellaceae bacterium | reverse complement strand
GTGGTGTGGTTCTCGTCGTAGGCGCGGATGCGGTATTCGCCGGTCAGACCCTTGTCCTTGCGCACGACGTGCTCGATGTCGCTCGGGAACACGTTCACGGCGCTTACGATGAACATCTCGTCCTTGCGCCCCGAAATGTAGATGCGCGCATGGGTGCGGCCGCATGCGCAGGTTTCGCGGTTCACCCAGCCGATGTCGCCCGTGGCGAAGCGAATCATCGGGCGGCTGCGCTTGGTCAGCGTGGTATACACCAGCTCGCCCTTTTCGCCATCGGGCAGAACCTCGTGGGTAACGGGGTCCACGACCTCGACCAAGATCTGGTCCTCGATGATGTGCAGGCCGTCTTTGTGCTCGCACATGCCGGCGCAGGCGCCGTAGATGTCGGACAGACCGAAGAAGTCGTATACCGACGCACCCCAGATGTCCTCGATGGCCTTGCGCGTGGTCTCGATGGAACCGCCCGGCTCGCCCGAGATGATGATCGTGCGCAGGTTGGCGAAATCCACCTTGGGGTCGTAGCCTTTCTCGATGGCCTTCTGCCCGAGTAGCCAGGCATAGCTCGGGGACGACCAGAAGTGCGTGGGCTGGTAGTGCTTCATGGCCCACAGCAGGCGGTCGGAGGGCACGGCGCCGACCCAGATGCCCAGCGCGCCGAGGTTCTGCGCGCCGATGACGCAGGGGCCGCCCACGTAGAGGGCGAAGTTCATGCCGTGCAGGTAGCGGTCGTTCGGGCGCATGCCGGTCTGCCAGAACAAACGTGCCTCGGCGTGCATGAACTCGTCGAAGTCGTGCTGGCTGAAGGGGCTCATAGTGGGCACGCCGGTGGAGCCGGAGCTGGTGGCCATGTACACCACATCGTCTTCGGGCACGCAGCACAGCTCGCCGAAGAACGACCCGATGCCCTGGCAATCACGCTCGGTCTGCTTGTTTATGAACGGGAACTTCTGCAGGTCCTCCAGCGTTTCGATATGCGGGTCGACGCCCGCCGCATCCCAAGTGCGCTTGTAGTACGGGCTGTTTTCATAGGACCAGACCAGTTCGTCTTTCAGGCGCTCGAGCTGCAGCTTCTCCAGCTCGGGGCGCGGCATGGTCTCGACCTCGCGATCGTAGTATTTCTCGTCGTAGGGCAGGTTTTTCTTCGCCATAGGGCCTCCTCAATCGTTTCGAAAGCAGTGCTTGCCGCTCTTGCAGATGAGTTCTTCCATGAAACCACGCAGGCGGCAGTGGGGCAAGCGGCAGCGCGATTCTTTGTTTCAATCTACGGCTATCGATTTTGCATATACTGAGATATTAGATATATATTCCCTCGACCAGCGCTGCGGTCGTTTAGGATTTACCCCATGACATTGCAACAGCTAAGATACCTTATCGCCATCAGCGAGCACGGCTCCATCAACGCGGCCGCGCAAAGCCTGTACGTCTCGCAATCCAACTTGTCGACCGCGATGAAGGAATTGGAACGCGAACTGGGCATAAAGATTTTCACCCGCAGCAACCGGGGCGTCACGCTCACGAACGACGGCGCCGAGCTGCTAGGCTATGCGCGCCAGGTTATCGAGCAAGCCGATATGATGGAGGCCCGCTATGCGCGCGGCAGAACCGAGTACATGCGGCTTGCAGTGTCCACGCAGCACTACTATTTCAGCCTGAAGGCATTCATAAACGTGGCCGAAAGCTGTTCGTCCGAGAAATACGACTTCGTCTTGCGCGAATGCGCAACGGGCCAGATCATCGATGACACGCGCACCTTTCGCAGCGACATCGGCATACTGTATCTGGACAGCTTCAACTCGCGCGTGCTGCAAAAGGCCTTCGCAGATGCCGACCTGGCCTTCTTCCCCCTTTTCGAAGCGCGAGTGCACGTGTTCGTGGGCGAACACCACCCCCTTGCACAGCGCAAGCTGCTGAAATTGGAGGACCTGGAGCCGTATCCGCGCTACTCCTTCGAACAGGGGCTGACGAACTCGTTCTACTATTCCGAAGAGCCTTTCGGGCACCTGCGATGCGACCGCAACATACGCTTCAGCGACCGCGGCACACTGACCAACCTGCTTACCTCCTTCAACGGCTACACCATATCGACCGGCGTCTTGTCCAGCGAAATGCATTCGGGCATCGTTGCCATCCCGCTGGATGTGGAAGAGCGCATGCAGGTGGGATACATCATGCACAACGAACGCCGCCCCGGGTCGCTGCTGCTGCGCTACATCGACGAGCTGCACCAGGTAATAGCCGCAAACCCCAGCGTGCAAGCCCACAAATAGGCGCGCGGCAACGGGCGGGCGCTTGTTCGCAGGCCTCTGCCTACTGCGCAGATGTCGACGATTCGCTTGCGGGCGCCTCGGCTCCCGCGCTTGCATCCGTTGCCGACCCCGAAGTCGCACCCGTGGTCGCAGCTTCTTCGGCGGCGATTGCCGCGCGGGCGGCGGCGGGGTCCTTCGAGCGCTCGGGCAGGTCGTCGCGCACGGCATCCAGAATCATGTTTGCGTAGATTTCGCAGCCCTCGGGCGTAAGGTGCGTGCCGTCGCCATCGAAGATGTCGGCGCCGTATTGCTCGCTCAGGCTGTACCAATCGATAAGGTGCGCGTTGTCGTGCGCATCCACGCAGCGCTGGATGGCGGCGTTGCTTGCATCCATGAACTCCTCGGGGCTGCGCGTGTTCACGAACCACACGTCCTGCTCGTCGCCGATTTCCTTCATAAGGGCCTCGGTCTCGGAATCCTGCACGTAGCCGTTCGTGCCAAGCGCGATTACCAGCACGTTGCCGAGCCGCTTCGAATCCAGGTATTCCTGGTATACCGCCGGGGCATCGTAGAACTGCCGCCCGATAACGGCGTCCACATACCCATAGGGGAACACGTTGTAGAACACGCCGTAGCCCTCCAGGCTGGCCGGCACCGAGTCGCCGATGAGCAGCAGGTCGTACGCATCTTCGGCAGCGCTCGTCGCAGAAGCGGACGCCGACGAGGCCGACGAGACCCCCGAAGCGGATTCGCCCTGCGAACCTTGCTGTTCTCGCCCCTGGTCGCTGGACTGCATGGCCGCGGTGTTCTGCACGGCGCTCGCGTCGGGCACGAGCAGCAGCCCCCCGATGCCGACCAGGACGAACACGCCGCCTATCGCAACCGGCACGATGTGGTCGCGCGCCCATTCACCCAGCGTGAACGCGCCATCGCGCAGGTCGGCCATGAAATTGCCGATGGCCCCATGGCGGATGGGGTTTTCCACGACGTAGTACGAAAACGCCGACACGCCGAAGATTACGACGAGCTGGATAAGCCGAAGCCAGATGGGGGCATCGCCCACCAGGTTGCTCGGGGTCATGAGCAGGATAATCGGGTAGTGCCACAAATACATGGAATAGCTGCACTTGCCTATCCAGACGAAGGGTGGCAGCTGGAACACCTTGCTTATCCAACTGATGGGATGCACCAGAACGGCTATGGCCACCGCCGTGAGCAGCGAGCACAGCAGCAGGCCGCCACGATAGATGAAGGGCGCGAAACCATTCGTAAGGCCCACCATAAGAAGCAGGCCGAGAACGGCCGCCACGCCCACGACGTTGAAGATAATCCGCCCGTTGGGCGACATGCTTTCGCCCGCCCGCTCGGTCAGTTCCTGATACGGCCAGACGAAGGCCAGCAGTGCGCCGATGAGCAGCGAGAACGCGCGCGTGTCGGTGCCATAGTACACGCGCGAGGGGTCTGCGGTCGGGTCGAACATGATGGCCATCTCCAAGGCCGAAAGCACCGCGAGCACCGCCGTGCCCTTCACCATGGTCGATTTGCCGACGCCCACCTTCATGCAGATGATAAGCGCGACGGGCCAGATAAGGTAGAACTGCTCTTCGATGGCCAGCGACCAGAAATGCGTTACGGGCGAAGGCTGGCCGAGGGCCTCGAAGTACGACACGTTGTGCAGGATTTGCCACCAGTTGTTGAAGAACAGCAGCGTGGGAACCACGTCGGGCCGCATTTTCGTGAGCAGCACGTGGTCGAAGATGGTGCAGAGCACGGCGATGCCCAGCACGGAAAACACCACGGCGGGAATGATGCGCCTGACGCGCCGCAGCCAGAAGCCGGACAGGCTGATGCTGCCCGTTTCGTCGGCTTCCTTCAGCAGCAAGCCGGTGATAAGGTATCCCGACAGGACGAAGAACATCGTAACGCCCAGCAGGCCGCCGGGCGCCCATCCCATCTTCATGTGATATGCAATTACCGCCAGTACCGCCAGCGCCCGCATGCCGTCCAGAGCCGGCACGTAGCGCGATTTCGATTGAGCCATTCACTTCCCCGTCTCGTTTGGTATTAGGGCAGTATACGGCAAATATGCCTGCAGTGGGCACACATGGGCAGTTAATCGTTTGTTTGCTCTTCCATTTTCGGTTTACCTGCATTGCCTCTTGCGCGCGCCCGCCCATGGGCGCGCACGAGGGATACACGTGGATGATCTGCGTTTACGTCGAGGGGTTTTTACATGCGGCCCTGCTTCGATAATGGGCGACGAGCCAGGTTGCGCCCATGGCCACGAGGCCGGCGGCGTCGAAGGCGATGAAGCGCAGCACCGATGCGGCCAGCACTTCGTGGCCGAGCGGCAAGGTGGCCAGCAGCAGCGATTCGCCCACCAGGCCCACGGCCTGTTGGGCCAGTATCACCCAGCCAAGCACGCGGAAGCGGTCGGGCGCTGCGATGAAGGCGGGATAGGTGGTGTTCCACATAAGGAAGGAGATGCCCAGGCCCCGCACGGCAGCCTGGCCCGCAACGCCCTGCAGCTCGTAGGCCGCCGCGAAATCGCCTGGCCACAAGGCGAACGACACCGCGCACTGCACGTTAATCGCGAAGACGGCCGCAAACGCTATGCGCACCGCCCAAACGGCCGGTTTGCTCATGGCGTCGTTCCCGCGGCCGGGGAGGAATCCGAATCTGCGCCATCGGCAGAATCCTCGCCGCTGCTGGCAGCAGCAGGCGAGGCCGATTCCGAGGCGGCGGCGGAATCCCCGCTTTCCGCCGCGGCAGAGCTCGAGCCCGCTTCGTCGGCAGAACGTTCGCTTTCAGCTTCGTCGGAATCCTCGGCATCGGCCTTGCCGCTGGTGTTCCTGTTGGCAGGCGTGGAGCGCTCGAGCAGCTCGTCGATGGTGACGAACTCGAAGCCCTTTTTCTTCAACGCGGGCAGGGCGCGCTTCAGCGCGGAGACGGTCTCGTCCTGTTCCGCGCCGCCGTCGTGCATGCGCACGATGGATCCGGGCTTCACCGACATCAGCACGTCGTATATTTCCTCTTCGGGCATTGCCACCCAGTCGCCCGTGTCGATAGTCCAGCCAATTTCACCGTCTATCAGGTCGAACACGTTCAGGGCAACCCAATCGGTCATGTCGCTGCTGCCCATGCGCACCAGCCTGCTGGGCTGGTATCCCAACGCTTCGGCAAGGATTTCGAAGCTTTTCTGCACCTGTTCGCGCTGTTCGTCGGGGGTAAGGTTCGACATCTCGCCATTTGCAGCGGCGGCATTGTTGTAGCTGTGCGAGCACACCTGGTGCCCGGCGTCGCGCTCCGCGCGCACCAGCTCTGTCCCGTTGTTTTCCACGGCAAGGCCCCGGCAGAAGAACGTGGCCTTCGCGTCGTTTTCGGCCAGTATGTCCAGGATGTCTTGGGTGTATACGCGCGAAGGGCCGTCGTCGAAGGTAAGGGCGACGATCTTGGCATCGCCCGGATCGGGATCGAAGCGCGTTTCGCTTGCGTCTATCGGATCGACGGTCTGCTTTTCCACGACGTCGCCGGACAAGCGCCCCGTGCGCGTTTCCATAACGCCGTCGGTGCCCTTCGCGAAAGTGTGGATGGCGCCAAGGCCGATGATGCTCATGCCGTACGGAACGGGCGATTCCACGGCATCGTATTCCTCCACGATGTCGGTTCCGTCGGTAAGGGTTATCTGGTCGCCCTGATGCAGCTGGTAGGCCGGATCGGACGTTTCGGCATCGTTCACCTTCGCGTAGAACGGGTTTCCCGCATCGCGCTTCAGCACGGTGCCCTTCAGGGAAATGAGGTCGCCCGGATTCACGGGCACCCCGCTTACCTTGATGGCCACTTCCATGGTCTTGTCGCCGCGCAGGGTGTAGGGCTTGCCGTTCACCGTTACATCGATGGATGCAGCTTGCGAACAGATGCGTCCGAAAAAGACGATGGCGATGATGGCCACGATGGCCAGCGCGATGGGGACGATGGGGATGCGCCGTGGCGCTTGCGCCATCGCACGGTCGCTTTCCCCGCCCATCCTCGCCTCATCGAAGGCTTCGGGCGTGGAATCTTGCCGGCGCATGCGCGTTGCCCTGGCCCCGCCTTGCGCGTCTTCGCCCTTGCGTGGCGCGGATGTTCTTGTTCTCCGAGAATTCATGTATCCATATTACCAGACGGGCCAGCAGGGGCGTAGGGCGCCCCGTGAGCCGGTCGGGGGCAGTTGCGGCCACGCCCGCGGCCCGCGGGGTGGGAAGGGGGATTCGGGCTTGGCTTCGGCTAACAATAGTATTAAACAGGAAATGTGCCTGCAGAATCGCCCTCACC
>DMNP01000350.1 GCA_003452695.1 Eggerthellaceae bacterium | reverse complement strand
CTATCCGCCCTGCGACACCTATGCAGCGCTTGCGGTCATCGAAGGGGAGTGTCCGGCGTGATCCTCGACTTGCTTACGATTGAGGAGGACGAGCGCTTCGTCGTGGTGGCGCCACATCCGGACGACGAGAGCCTGGGCGCGGGCGGCGTGCTGCTGGCGCATCCCGATCAGGCCGACGTGTTCGTGGTGTCCAACGGCGGTTTGGCCGACCCTGCCGTGCCGCCCGCGCAGATGGCCGCCACGCGCCGCGCGGAATACGGGCGCGCCATGGCGCTTGCTCGTCCGGCCAGCTTCCACTGGCTGGGATTTCCCGACGCGCATCTGGCCGAGCATCCCGAATGCGCCGATGCCATCGACTTCACGCGTTACGCGAAAGCGTTTTTACCCTGGACCGACAGCCTGCATCCCGACCACCGCGCGCTCGCGCGGTTCTGCCTCGCGCGCATGCGGGCGCAAGGCGCGGCGTGCAAGGCGTACCTGTACGAGATGCAGGCGCCGTTTCGCAGCCCGACGCACTTCTTCGACATCACCGACATCGTGGCGCGCAAGCGTGAACTCATCGCCTGCTACGAGAGCACGCTGGCGCTCTACCCGCAAGACGAGGTGACGCTGGCACTCAACAAATACCGCTCGTGCCAGCGCGAGGAGCCCGACCGCTGGTGCGAATGCTTCCTGCATGTGAACGCAAACGGCGGCGTTATTCCTCCTGTCACGCCCGGCTCCAAGATGGACGTGGATGAATGGGGAGGCAGCGACAACTAGCGAAGGGAACGTCTGTCGCGCTCTCGCGACCCTCGAGGTAGCGCACCGCAAAGTCGTGCTCCCAGCAGTTTTGCGCGAGCCAAGCGACGTGTTCGTCGTCGAGGGCCATCTCCCAAAAAGCGTAACAATCTGGAACATCTGCCTTCTGGGGGACGGATGTCGCAGTGGGCGCGTATATTGTAAACGGTAGCCCGAGACACCGCGTCATGCGTGATGTGGCGGTGTTCTGCATTCGTTTCGGCGGGTGCGGTTCTCGTGCTTCTCGCAATTCTATAAGTCCGGAGCGCGTGTAAAAGCCAGCGATTCCGAAAAGAGGGTAATTATGTGGGAGAGAAACGCTGCTGCGAAGTGTCCATACTTTCTATGAGTGCTTTCATCGTTAACTCTGTGAACTGGTGTTTTACAAAATGCCATCTGCCGTAAAAGCAAAGTATGGACACTAATTGCCCCACGATTCGACACGTTGCATTATTTAGACAGCCTCCCCCAGAACCACCACGCGGGTGCTCTCCGTAGCTTGCGACGGCTTCGATTATGGGCATGAACCAGCACCACACCGGTCACGCCGCGGCAACGTCGTTCAGATACGAGCGCTGGATGGCGAAAAGGCGGGCTATCAGTTTGCCGAAACTGGGCGGCAGGCCTTGGAGGGAGGCGAAGGCTTCCACGATTCGGTTTTCGAAGCCCTCGAGAACCTGCGGGTCGTACCATCCCCAGTTCCACGACGGGTCCAAATCCGAGAAGCTGTACGCGCAGAGCAGCGCAGCATTCTGCGGGTTGGCGCACATCGCCTCGTACGAGTGCTCGTCGCTGGGAAAACCGAACGCGCGGTCGTAGTCGAAGGGCGGCGCGAACCGTCGTTCGCCCGTCTTCGCGTTGCAGATGACGCCGTAATTGCCACTGTGGATGTCGTTGAGCAGCGAAAGGTTCTTGAATGCGGCGATCTTCGCCACATGCGCGCTGTGGCCTTTCAGCCCTATGTGCGAGAAGGCGTCGGCAATGGCTTGCAGAGAGGAAGATGCCGCGATCTCGTCCGCTTCCTTCGCTGCATGCCGCACATCGCGTACAGGCGGTGGCTCTGCACGAGCTCTTCGTCGCGCGCAAGCATCAGCGGGCTTGCAGAGAAGCGTTTTCCGTTCACTTCGCGCATGCTCAGAGGCTGGTAGGTATCGCGGCCGAACAGTCGTGCGCACAGCTGCGACGCCAGAAGGGAACCCACGAGGTCGGCCCCGTCGTCGCGCTGTGCCTGCTTCAGCAAGAAGATGCCCGCGTCGCGCCTCTCCCACGCCTTGCGCAAGTGCCCCGCCGTCGTAATGTCGGGAATGTCGGGCGAGCAGGCTGCGAGGCCGTCATATTGGCTGGCCAAGATGGACGCGCAGAAGGTGGCGTCCCAGTCGTTGTCGAAGAAGTTCACGTCTTCCCAACGTGCGAGCGACCCCGGCGCACGATACCAGAAGTGGTCGGTAAGCGACGCGCCGTGGCCCATCAGCGCAAGCTCGACAGCCGAGCGGACGCCAAAGCCCTCCAGGATCTCGCCCAGGTCCACGCGATTGGAAGAAATGCTGCGCGTGCGAACGAGCTTCGTGAGGGCGGCGTTCAGATTGGAGCAGTCGAGCCCTATCGAGGCCAGTTCCCCATCAGGTGCACAGGGCGCGTCCAAGACGCGTGCCTTGCCCGTTTCCGGCTCGACCTCGAAGTCGAACAGCTGCCGGTTTTCGAACATGAGTGCGCGTTTCATCAGGTGTTATCCTTGTAATTCATGCCATATCCAGCCATGGTCATGCACGCGCAGTTCCGGGCTGATGTCCATGTTCTCGAAACCTATGGCGCGTCCTTTCGGTGGATATGACATCAGGGCGTGCTTGTATTATAGGCATCTTGAAGGTTTTCACATCCCCGCAGGCCCTGGCGTTCCAAAGCGTCACGGCTTGTTGGGCCAGCGGTGAAGAGCGGCGAGCTCGGCCGGGCCGTTGGCCGAGCCGAGCTTGTCGCATTTCGGCAGAACCGATGCGGTTGATGGCCCACAGGGGAGCGCTATGCATTAAAATGCAGGTAAAGGAGAGGCCTGCGAGCGTCGCTCGCAGGTTACGTGCAGCGCTTCTCGTTGCACGCCAGGCCAACGATGGGGAAGGCTTTAGCATGCAGGAGTCCGAGGCGCGCAGAATTTCCTCACCAGAGCAGTTGAACGACTACCTGAAAGTTACCAGCCCGAAGATCTGGCTTCTGCTTGTCGCGGTTATCCTGCTCATCGCCGGCCTTATTCTGTGGAGCAGCTTCACGACCATAGAAAGCTATGCCACGGGCACGGCCAAGGCGTCGGGCGGAGAAGTGACCGTCACGTTCGACGACGCCGGGAAAGCCAACAATGTGCAGGCGGGGATGATGCTGGAAGTGGGCGACGTGCAAACCGAGGTGCTTGCGGTCGGCACCGACGAGACGGGCAAGACCATCGCCACTGCGCGCGCCAACATCCCAGACGGCTCGTACGAGGTCCGCGTGGGCTACAAGACCACGCAGGTCCTGTCCATGTTGCTGAACTGATAGGCACCGACCATGCGAACCGCCAAGCAGCCGATAGTCCAGGGCGTCGCGAAGGTGCCCATGGTCATGCAGATGGAGTCGCTCGAATGCGGCGCCGCTGCTCTGGCCATGGTGCTTGCCTACTATGGAAAATGGCTGCCGCTCGAACAGGTGCGCGTAGATTGCGGCGTGTCGCGCGACGGCGCATCGGCCCAGAACATCGCCAAAGCCGCCCGCAGCTATGGCCTTGAAGTCGAAGGTTACCAGCGCGGTGTCAAGGCCCTGCGCAGCTTGGGCCCGTTTCCCTGCATCGTGTCGTGGGCCAATGGCGGCTACGTCGTGTGCTGCGGTTTCGCGGGCAACAACGTATTCGTAAACGATCCCGCGAAGGGTTCGCGCAAGATGACGCTGGACGAGTTCGAACGCTTCTACGGCGGCATCTGCCTTACCTTTGCGCCCACGGACGAATTCGTGCCCGGCGGCAAGCGAAAGTCCACGGTGTCGTTCGCGCGCAGCCGCCTGCAGGGCGCCGGCGCAGCTGTTGCGTTCGTGGCGCTGACGACGCTCGTCGCCTACCTCTTCGACCTGATGACCCCTGCATTCACGCGTTTCTTCATGGACCGTCTGCTGACAGGCGAAAACCCCGAGCTGCTCAGGCCCTTCATCGCGCTCATGACCGCAGTGGCCGTGGTCCAGGTGGTTGTGCTCGCCGCGCAATCCATCTATTCGCTGAAGATTAACGGCAAGATGGCCATCGTCGGGTCTTCCGCATTCATGTGGAAAGTGCTGCGCATGCCCATGGAATTCTTCTCGCAACGCTTGGCCGGCGACATCCAACAGCGCAAGACGACGAACGCCGTCATCGCCGAGACGCTGGTGAACACGTTCACCCCGCTGGCGCTGAACATTGCCATGATGGTGTTCTACCTCGT
>DMNP01000094.1 GCA_003452695.1 Eggerthellaceae bacterium | reverse complement strand
GGGGGATTCGGGCTTGGCTTCGGCTGAACATTAGTATTATTCAGGAATTGTGCCTGCAGAATCGCCCTCACCCCCTCCCCGCTCCCGCCGCTGGCCCGGCCAGGTGAAACCGTGCATGGTAACAGGATTATGACGTGATTATAAAGAAACTTGACTCTCGAAGACTAAGATTTTATAGTGTCAATCGTTGAGAAAAGCTCGTGGGCTTCGGACAAGATTCCTACGGGTGCGGCAACAAACTTTATATAGGTAACAAACCCGAAGGGATGAGAGGTAACAAACATGGCGAAGATTTTGGGCATCGACTTGGGCACCACCAACTCGGCGATGGCTGTCATGGAAGGCAGCGAACCGGAAATCCTGGTTAACGCGGAAGGCGACCGCACGACGCCTTCCGTCGAGGGCTTCCGCAAAGATGGCGAACGCGTCGTCGGCAAGGCCGCCAAGAACCAGGCGGTTACCAACCCCGAGAACACCGTCAGCTCCGTAAAGCGCTTCATCGGCCGCAGCTTCAACGAAACGGCCGAAGAGCAGAAGACCATCAGCTACAAGGTCGAGGCCGGCAAGGACGGCCGCGCGGTCGTGAACATCGAGGGCAAGGACTACACGCCCGAGGAGATTTCGGCAATGGTCCTGCAGAAGATGAAGAACGACGCCGAAAAGCAGCTCGGCGCGCCGGTCACGCAGGCAGTCATCACGGTTCCGGCCTACTTCAACGACGCTCAGCGCCAGGCCACCAAGGACGCGGGCAAGATCGCGGGCCTGGAAGTGCTGCGCATCATCAACGAACCGACGGCGGCGGCGCTGGCCTACGGCCTGGACAAGACCAACAAGGACGAGAAGATTCTCGTCTTCGACCTGGGCGGTGGCACCTTCGACGTGTCTATCCTGGAATTGGGCGACGGCGTGTTCGAAGTGGCTTCGACCGCGGGCGACAACCACCTGGGCGGCGACGACTGGGATCAGCGCGTCATCGACTGGCTGGCCGACAAGTTCCAGGCCGACAACGGCATCGACCTGCGCGCCGACAAGATGGCTCTGCAGCGCCTGAAGGAAGCGGCGGAAAAGGCGAAAATGGAGCTTTCTTCCACCACGCAGGCAAACATCAACCTGCCGTTCATCACCGCCGATGCTTCCGGCCCGAAGCATCTGGACTACACGCTTACCCGCGCTGAGTTCGAGCGCATCACCAAGGATCTGCTGGACCGCTGCCGCAAGCCGGTGGAGCAGGCCCTGAAGGATGCGGGATACACTTCCAGCCAGATTGACGAGGTAATCCTGGTCGGCGGATCCACCCGCATGCCGGCGGTGCAGGACCTGGTGAAGACCATGACGGGCAAGCAGCCGAACATGTCGGTGAACCCCGACGAGGTCGTGGCCATGGGTGCGGCCGTTCAGGGCGGCGTGCTTTCCGGCGATGTCGAGGGCATCTTGCTGCTGGACGTCACCCCGCTTTCGCTTGGCGTTGAAACGCTCGGCGGCGTTATGACTACGATGATCGACCGCAACACCACCATTCCCACCCGCAAGTCCGAAATCTACTCGACGGCTGCAGACAACCAGACCAGCGTGGAGATTCACGTCCTGCAGGGCGAGCGCCCGATGGCCCGCGACAACAAGACGCTCGGCCGCTTCCAGCTTACCGGCATTCCGGCAGCGCGCCGCGGCGTGCCGCAGATCGAGGTTACCTTCGACATCGATGCAAACGGCATCGTGAACGTGTCGGCGAAGGACCTTGGCACGGGCCAGCAGCAGCAGATTACCATTTCCGGCAGCACGGCGCTGTCCGACGACGAAGTGGACCGCATGGTGAAGGATGCCGAGGCGAACGCCGAGGAAGACAAGCGCCGCAAGGAAGAAATCGAGATTCGCAACAACTGCGACAGCCTGGTGAACGCTACCGAGCAGACGCTGCGCGAGTTGGGCGACAAGGTGCCCGCCGATTCCAAGCAGGCTGCCGAGGACGCCATATCCGAGGCGAAGACAGCGCTGGAAGGCCAGGACATCGAGGCTATAAAGGCTGCGCAGACGAAGTTGCAGGATGCGGGATACAAGCTGGCCGAGGTCGTGTACTCACAGCAGGGTGCTCCGGGTGCCGGCGCCGAGGGCTTCGACCCGATGGCCGCCGCTGCAGCTGCGGCAGCCCAGCAGGGCGGTGCTGCGCCGGCCGACGACGGCACCATCGAAGCCGACTACGAAGTGGTCGACCCCGAGGACGACAAATAGGGAAGCCCGGCGTTGCGGGGTGGAAGGCCGCGGCCTGAAGCCCCGCTTCCGGAAGAGAACGGAGATACGCAATGGCGAAGCGTAAGGATAACGCCGCCGGGAAGGGCTTCCAGATTCCCATAGAGGACGTTGAAGACGACAAAGCCGCGGAAGCCAAGACCGAGGAAGACGGCCAGGACACTGAATCCGAGCCGGAAGCGGTGGAGGCCGAGGTCCTGGAAGAAGAGGCCGACGGCCAGAAGCAAGACGAAGCGGCAGACTCCGAGGGCGATATCGTGGCCGAGGCGGAGGCCGTCGTAGAAGAAGCCGCGGCGGCAGCTGCGGAAGGCGACCAGCTTGAAAAGGCCCTTCAGGAATCGGCGGAATGGCAGGACCGCTACATGCGCCTGCATGCCGAATGGGACACCTACCGTCGCCGCATGTCCGAGCAGCGTGCAGAAGAGCAGGCGCGTGCCACCGAGAAGCTGATGGAAAACCTGCTGCCGGTGCTGGACGACTTCGAGCGCACGGTTGCCTACGCCACCGAAAATGGCGAAGGGGGCCTGCTCGATGGAGTGAAGGCGGTGCAGACCAAGCTGCTCGACGCGCTCGTGAAGGGCGGCTTGGAGGTTATCGACCCGGCCGGCCAGGCATACGATGCACTCGAAGCCCAGGCTGTGGCAACCGTGCCCGACGAAGAGGCCTTCGACGAAACGGTGCACGAGGTGTACCAGAAGGGCTACAAGATGGGCAGGAAGGTCATACGCCCTGCGATGGTAACGGTTACCACGGGCGGACCGAAGCGCCCGAAAGAAGAGTCCAACGAGGATGAGTAGGCAGACAAGGGCGGGCTCGGAGCTCGCCCTTGTTGTAGGAAAGGCGGTGCGGCATGGCGAATAAGCCGGACTACTACAAGACGCTCGGCGTGTCGAAAAACGCCACTGCCGACGAGATAAAGAAGGCATTCCGAAAGCTCGCGCGCGAAAACCATCCCGATGCGGGGGGCAGCGAAGAGGCGTTCAAGGATATAAACGAAGCCTACGAAGTGCTTTCCGACGAGAAGAAGCGCAAGCTGTACGATCAATACGGCACGGCCAACGCCAACCAGGTTCCCTATGGTTGGGGCGGTGCGGGCCCCGGCGGCGCTTCGGTGAACGTGAGCTTCGACGACCTGTTCGGAGGCGCCAGCAGCTGGAGCGATATCCTGGAGCGCCTGCGCAGCGGCGAAGGCGCGTTCGGCACGGGTTGGAGTTTCGACAACCTGAACGATTTCAGCTTCTCGGGTCCGAACGGTCGCAGGTCGCAGCAGCGGAAGGGCCAGGACACCACGGCCGAGCTGCAGCTTACCTTCGAAGAGGCGTTCAACGGCACCACCAAGCGCATATCTCTGCGCATTCCCGGACGCGATGATGCGCTGACGTTGAACGTGAAGGTGCCCGCGGGCGCAAACGACGGCGATCGCCAGCGTTTTCGCGGCCAGGGCGTGCCGGGGACGAACGGCGGGCAGGCGGGCGACCTGATAATCACGATGCGCGTGGCGCCTCATCCCCAGTTCACGCGGAAAGGCGCCGACGTGCTGCAAACGGTGCAGGTGAACATGGCCGATGCCGCGCTTGGCGCAAGCATCGTGGTGCCGGCGCCAGATGGAACGAAGGTGCGCGTGAAGGTGCCTGCGGGCACGCAGCATGGCACGGTCCTGAGCGTGAAGGGGAAGGGCGCCCCTCGCGTGAAGGGCGCGGGAAACGGCGATTTGAAGATTTCGCTTCAGATTCCCGTTCCCACGAACCTGAACGACGGGCAGCGCAAGGCCTTGGAGGATTTCAGGAACGCAAGCTAGCGAATGCGGAACCGGGGAGCGGTTGCGCTCCCCGTTCGGAAGGCAGGATGCGGACATGAACGAGCAAGATCGCAATAGGCCCTTGTACATGATTGGCGTGGCGGCGCAGCTGGCGGGAATGCATCCTCAGACCTTGCGCTCGTACGAGCAGAAAGGCCTGGTAACACCGCAGCGCACGAGCGGCAACACGCGCATGTACTCGCAGGCCGACATCGAGCGCCTGGCGCTGATAAACGAGCTTACCGACGAAGGCATAAACCTTGCGGGAGTTATACGCATCTTGGATTTGCAGGGGCGCCTGAACGAGCGCGACCAGGAGATAGACGACCTGCATCGCAGGGTGCGTCGCTTGGCCGACCGCGTTCACGAACTTGAAACGCGGGCGAGCGTTACCGATCTGGTGGCTTCGACCACGACGCTGGCCATCCGAAAGCGCTAGCGCAACTGGGCGGGCCCGAGCGTGTTAGCGCGCCCGATTGAACTTACGAGAGAAACCCACGAGAGAAACCGCACGGCAAGCGACAAGGCGCGCCTTGCCCAGATGATAAGGAGACGACATGAGGCTAGATAAACTAAGCGCCTCCGCCACGGAGGCTTTCCAGGCCGCCATGGGCGTGGCCGGCGATGCGCAGGCAAGCATCATCGAGCCGATTCACATGCTGAAGGCCCTCCTGGATTCACCCGACAACAATCTGCAGGCCATTTTGAAGCGCATCGGTGCCGATCCTGCCGCGTTGAAGGCGAGCACGGAGGCCGTTATAGCCAATAAGCCGAAGGCAAGCGGGGGCATGCCCATAACGGCGCCGGGCAACGACCTGATAAAAGTTATCGACCGGGCGGAAAAGGTTGCCGAGAAGATGGGCGACAGCTACACCACGACCGAGCATCTGCTGGTTGCGCTGGCGGGCGACAAGGGGGATGCGGGGCGCGTGTTGAACGCCGCCGGCGTAACGGCGGCGGCCGTGGAGCAGACCTACGACCAGCTGCGCGGCGACGAGCGCGTAACCGACCAGACCAGCAAGATGGAACTGGATGCGCTGAATCAGTACGGAACGAACTTGACGCAGATGGCGCGCGAAAACAAGCTGGATCCCGTTATCGGCCGCTACGACGAAATCCGCCGCACTATCCAGGTGCTCAGCCGCCGCACGAAGAACAACCCCGTGCTTATCGGCGAGCCCGGCACGGGCAAGACGGCAATCGTGGAAGGCCTTGCCCAGCGCATCGTGGACGAGGATGTTCCGAGCAGCCTGAAGGGGCGCGAGATAATCACGCTCGACATTGCGAGCATGCTTGCCGGGGCCAAGTACCGCGGCGAATTCGAAGACCGCCTGAAGGCCGTGTTGCGCGAGGTGAAGAATTCCGAAGGGCATATCATCCTGTTCATCGACGAGCTGC
>DMNP01000234.1 GCA_003452695.1 Eggerthellaceae bacterium | reverse complement strand
GCGGCCTCGCACGCCGCGCGGGCCAGATCCTCCTCGGCAGCATCCGCCGCAGCCGCCGCAGCCGCCGCAGCCGCCGCCTCGCTCGCAGCCGCAATGTTTTCGCCGGCGGTCTTGGCCGGGTCGTACTCTATGCCGGCGGCCTCGCACGCCGCGCGGGCCACGTCCTCCTCGGCCTGGGCGGCCGCGGTCGCGACGGCCGACACGCCGTCGAGCTTGGCCTTCAGCTCTTCGGAAATGAGCGTCTTCGCCACGTCGGAGAGCGCCTCATAGGCCGCCTCGGCCTCGTCGGCTGCGGCCTTCGTCGCGGACGTGGCTTCGTCCACCGCAGGCAGCGCCTCGATGAGCGCCCTCGCCGCGTCGGCTGCGGCCTCGTCCTCGGCCGCGACTGCGACCGTCTGCTTGGCCTCGCCGAACGCCGCCACTGCAGCGTTCAGGCTCTCGACGGCCCCGTCGATCGCGGACTGCGTCACGCCCTCGGCGGAACGGACGAGCAGTGCGTCGGCGATAGCCTGGCCCAGGGCGTCCTTGGCCTCCTGGGTCACGTATGTGCTGTAGGGCGCCAAGTCGGAGCCGTCAGCAGAAACCGGGGTGGCGCCGAGGTCGTTCGCAGCGGCCTCGAGCGCCGCGTCGAGCGCGGCCCTGTCGACCGCGGCCGTGCGGATCGCGGACGTGAACACGCCAACTGCCGTGCGCAGCGCCCACGTCGCATTGCTGACCTCGATCTCGGAGGACGCCGGGTCGTCGCATGCCGCCTGGGCGGCCGCGATGACGTCCTGCAGCGCCTTGTACTCGCTAGGCGTCACATAGCCCGCGCCCTCCGGGACGCCCGCGCCGTCGGCATCGGTGACACCGTCCTCGGAGACCAGGATGCCGACCTTGGCTGCGTCCGCGGCCTCGAGCGCCTCGCCGAGCTTGCTGGCAGCGGCATCGTCGAACGTGACGGTCACGCTCGCGTTCGGCGTGCCGGAGATGGTGAACGTCCTATTGGGGTTGGCAACGGCCCCGATGCCCGCATCCGCAGGCTCGACAGCTGGGGCCGCCAGCACGTAGCGCGAGTTGTCGGAAGCCACGGTGATAGCCTCGAGCGCCTCGCCCGCAACGACGGCGGTGACGGCGTCAGCCTCGCTCACCGCATGCTCGCCGAGCGCGAGTGCGACAGCGTAGACCGGTGTGCCGCCCTGCCAAGCGAGCACCGGGAAACCGGCTTCGCTCATGTTGAACCCGTCGGTGCCGCCGTGCAGCTTCGCCACGAATGCCGCCGACTTCATCTCGTCTTCTGTCGCGACCGTGGCGCAGCCGTTGTTGACGTCTTCGCCATGCGAGCCTTCGCCCTCGAGCGCGTAGCAGTTAACGATCTTGTTGTTGGCCGCGCTGCCATAGCCCGTGCCGATGATGGCGCCGTACGAAGAGCCAGCGGCCGTGTTGCCCAGGTTATAGCAGTTCTCGACGGTCGTGCCGAAGAAGTCGGACACGATGCCGCCCTGATGCGCAGCCTTGCCAGAATTGATGATGCTGATATCGCCAGTGTTGTAGCACAGGCTCACGTTGGAATAGCACTGGCTTGCAATGCCGCCCACATAGGTGGAACCGGAGCTGTAGCCGGTGATGTCGCCGGTGTTGAAGCACTCGGAAATCGGGGCGACGCTGGAAGCGTTCATGCCCACGATGCCGCCGGCGTACTGATAGGACTCGACGTTGCCCGTGTTGGCGTTCTTGGCGATGCCAACCGCGTAGTTCCTGCCGTCGATCAGGCCGACGATGCCGCCGGCGCGACCGCCCTTGGCCGTGTTGGCGCATACGACGTGCGCGGTGTTCGTGCAGCCCTGGATCGTCGACCCATCGGCCGCGTTGCCCACGATGCCGCCTGCGGCGCCGCCGCGCGATACGCCGTTCTCGACACCGCTATTAGCCACCTGGCCGCCGTCCGCGAACACGACCGCTTTGTTCGTGCAGTTCTCGACCGTGCCGCCGGCAAGGTTCGCGACCACGCCGCCCAGAACGATCTTGCCGGTGATGCAACCGCTGACGGCCACATTCTTCACCGTGCCGGAAACGACGCCGAACAGACCCTGGACCGTGTCGGTGTTGCCCGCGGCAGCATCCTTGGAGCCGGTGTAGACGCCGCTGATGGTGAACCCGGCGCCGTCGAACGTGCCGGCGAACGCATTGTCCGTCGTGGCGTTCGTGTTGTTGGTCGCCGTACCCGAACCAATCGGCGTCCAGATGGGAGCCGCCTCGTTCAGCACGTACTGCGTGGTCTTCATCGGATAGCTGCTCGAGCCGTACGTGACGTCGGCGACCGCCGTGTACAGGTTGTCTTCTGCCAGCGCGATGTCACTTGCAAGCGTAACGGTCTTACCCGCAAAGTTATCCTTCTCGAACTTCGCGTTCGTGCCGTTCACGATAGTAGCGAACTCGGCCAGCTGGTCGGCTGTCGCAATCGTGAACTCGACGCTCTCGGCATCGTACCACTCGGAATCCTGCCACGTGAGTACCGGATAGCCAGCGTTAACATACCCGAGGTCGCCCTTGAACGACGCGCCTAGCTTCGAAGCGAGCGCCTTCAGCCCGTCGGCGTCGAGCGCCTCGGGCACGCCCTCGACCGTGCATGTCTCGGTCGTTGCCTTGGTAAAGGCTGCTTCGGGGCTATCGGCCAGCCAGTACGTGTTGGTCAGCGTATTGGCCGAGTTGTTGCCCATGAAGTAGCCGACGATGCCGCCGGGCGCGTTGTTGCCCGTGCCCGCGCCGGAGACGGCCTGGCCCACGTAGGCGTTCGTGATCGTAAGCCCGGTGTTGTTGCCGGACTTGCGCCCGACGATGCCGCCCACGCAATTCGTGCCGGAAATCTCGGCGTTGCTGTATACGTCGGTAAGCGTAGTCGCCGCACTCGCATTGCCGATGATGCCGCCTGCATAGCCAGCGCCCTTGACAGCGCCGGCGTTGTAGCAACGATTCATCGTCGTGGCAACGTTCACGCTGCCGACGATGCCTGCGCCGTACGAACTCGTGGCCGCGATCGCGCCGGTATTGGCGCACGCGACAAACGTACCGCCGCCCTGGCCGACGATGCCCGCGATGGTGCCGGCGCCGCTGATGGTGCCTTCGTTGATGCAATTGGTGAAGCTGGAACCCGCAGCAGTATAGGCGACGAGACCTGCCTTGGTGCTGCCACTCGGGCCGATTTCAGCCTTGTTCACGCAGTCCGTCATCTGGACGCCCGAACCGGCCGCATAGCCCACGAATGCAGCCGTGTAGGAGTTAGTGCTGCTCACAGAGCCGGCAATCGTCAGGTTCTTGATGGTCACCGCGTCTTCCGCCGTGCTGCTGGCGTAGCCGACGAGCGCGGTGTAGTTCGCGGCGCGAGTCTGGTCCATAGTGATGGTGTGGCCGTCGCCGTAGATCGTGCCCTTGAAGGGTTTGGCGGGCGACAGGCCAATCGGATCGATGTTGGTCGCCGTGAAGTCCGCGCCAATCTTGTAGTCGGCCATCGCATACGGCTCGGAGATCTCGGCATCGGCGTTGTTCACCATCTGCGACACGTATTCGAGCTCGGCGCCGCTGGAGATGATGTAGGGATCTTCGGCGGTGCCGGAGCCCTCCAGCGAGCTGTCC
>DMNP01000201.1:1971-9243 GCA_003452695.1 Eggerthellaceae bacterium | reverse complement strand
GAACTTGTGGCCTCTTCCGTGTCAGGGAAGCGCTCTCCCCCTGAGCTAAACGCCCGCTCTTTGGGACCTCTGCTATCGCGTCGTCAATGTTTTAGTCTATCAGATTGCGGCAATCTGTCAAAGCATTTTTCTCCTTCATGGCATTCCCACAGTTGGCTTTCAAAGGCTTTCAAAAGCAAGCGCAACACGATTGAGCAGATTGGAATTCGCGAGCAAAAGCTCGGGTCCCAGTTCGTAAGCGGCATCGAGTCCTAACGGCATGAGCAAATGATTAGCAAGTTGGGTGCTCAACGTGTTGCTTACGCTCCGTCCGTATTCAGTGTAATCTTGACAATATAAGTTATATCTCATATTATATGAGGCAAGCAGGAGGTGGATGTTTCAAGTCGAGTTCTATGAAGACGAAAACGGTTCAAGCCCCGCTTACGATTTCGTCATGGGTCTGGAGAACCGTAAGCTTCAGGCGAAAGTGGTCGGTAGCCTCGAGGTGCTTTCGGAGAAAGGCAACGCCTTAAGGGAGCCGTACAGCAAGCATCTCTCTGATGGCATCTTCGAGCTGCGTTGCAAGGTGGCCACCGACATCGTCCGGTTGCTGTATTTCTTCCACAAGGGAAAGCTTATCGTTGTAACGAACGGTTTCGTAAAGAAGTCACAGAAAACGCCACCGAAGGAAATAGCTCTCGCAAAGAAAAGACGCGAGGATTACCTGGCACGAGAGGAGCGTTAAAATGGCCACGCTCAAGGAGATGAAAGCGGAGCTCGCCCGCGACCCCGAGTTCGCGCGGGCGTATGAGGAGATACAGCCTGAACTGGCTGTTATGAGGGCTATCGCCGACGCGAGGGCTGAGCGGAACCTAACACAGGAACAGGTAGCGGAGCTCACGGGCATTGCGCAGGCGGAGATCAGCAAGCTCGAAAACGGAACCCGGAACCCGTCCGTGAAGCTGCTTCAGCGCCTTGCTAACGGATTGGGGTACACACTCAAAGTGGAATTTGTGCCGAAGGGAACAAACGGACGGTCCCTGCAGGCCTGACGGTCGACCTGCTTCTTCTGTTTCGCGCTTATCCGCACTTATCCGCATCAGCTGACACGGAAGAGGCCACAAGTTCAAATCTCGTAATACCCACCACTAAATAGCAGGTCGGAGACGAAAAGCTTTCGTCCTGTTCAGCAAACTGCGATTTGTCCATCCACATTTTAAGACACGGGCGAGGTTATGACGGGGGCGGACACTTCAGCAAGACGAATACTGCGGCTGATGGAGAGACACCGTTGCGTGTGGTATATTCTCGGCAGCGAACCGGCCATGCCTATCTCTCGGCGTCAGTCGAGATGATGCAAACTTTGGCGGGTGTTCTCTTTTTCGGGGTTGTATGGAGTGCCAGAAGCCATGGCTTTCATATGAACGAAACCTCGGGCTATTTGTTGAACCGAATGCCCACGTAGCAGGCATCTTCGGGCATGCCGCTTATCGAATACATGTCTGCCAGCGGCACGGCCGAAACACGCCATTGGTACAGGGCGCCGTCCGCTTCCAGGGTGCCCGTGCTGAAGGTGTTGCCCGAGTCGTCCACCCCGGAGTCTGAAACGCTGTTGGGGTCCAGCCCTTCGGCGCCGATGGCGGTGCGAACCGCTACGTCGGGGTCCTTGGTCGTGAAGTCCACGTAGTGCACGGCCATGCTCGTGCCTTCCGTCCGGTCGGCTACGAAACGCCAGCCGCCGTTCAGCAGGCGGGTTGCCTGCACAGCGTTCAGCGACGATATGCCCTGCGGGTACAGCAAGGCGGCCTCTTCCACGGTCATGTCACTCGGCAGCTTGAACAGCACCAGCTCGTCGGAGTCGTTCAGGCCCGATGCATCGTAATACTTGTATCCAGCATCGTTGAAGGCTATGCGGATCTCGTCGTCAGACAGGTTGATGAGCGAAACCATTTTCGGAATGGTGGATATGGAAGGCTGGCGGTTCAGGTTGTCGCGAACGCTCTGCTCTGCTTGTTCGCTTGCTCGAATGGAAGCGAACACCGTGTTGTTCACGAAGACGAAGCCGATGACCAACGCCACGGCCACGATCACTATCACGATTATGCGGTTCGCAGCCGGCAATGTGGTCGGCCTGTTAAGAGCCGATGAATCCAGATAGGCAATGTCGCCTTCCTTCACCGTGTAATCGCGTCTGCCGTTGTAAAATAACTTGTCGGCGAGCGAGTGCATGTCTACCATGTTTTTGCTCCTGCTGGGATTATATGCCGTGCGCATTATACCATTGCGCCGTATCTCGCCGTGAAATGGAAGCTTTCGAGGAGGTATACGCTTGGATTTCTCTATATTCGCTACTGCCGAAGCGTGGATTTCACTCGTCACCCTGTTGTTCCTGGAGATAATTCTCGGCGTGGACAACATCGTGTTCATATCGCTAACATCCAACCGCCTTCCCCCGGAAAAACAGCATATAGGGCGCAAGCTGGGTCTTGCGGGCGCCATGATAATGCGCATAGGCTTCCTTTCGCTGGCTTCGTTTCTGGTGCATTTGGTCAATCCGCTGTTCACAGTGGACCTGGGATTCTTCCAGCGCGGTTTCTCCGTGCGCGACATAATCCTGATGGCCGGCGGTATCTACCTTATCTACAAGGGTGTAAGCGAGCTGAAGGCCACGGTTCAGCTGAAGGAGCTGGTCGAGGAAAAGGAAACGGGCAAGGTCGGCGGCAAGCGCATCGGGTTGCCCCAGGCAGTTGGCACCATCATGGTCATGGACATCGTGTTTTCCATCGATTCCGTTATCACGGCAGTGGGACTGGCGGACCACCTTATCATAATGATAATCGCCGTCATATCGGCAATAATCATAATGATGATGTTCATCGACCCCATATCGGAATTCATCGACCGGAACGCGGAGATGAAGATCCTAGCCGTAACCTTCATCTCGATGATCGGCATCTTGCTCGTCCTGGATTCCCTGGGCATCAATTCGGGCATCGAGGTGCTGGACATGCACATGGAAAAGGTGATGGTGTATTTCGCGATGCTCTTCGCCGTTATCTTGGAGATGATTCAGATTCGCTACAAGAACAACCTGAAGCGTTGGAACGAGGCGCAGCTCGAAGAAGAAGGAGGGGAAGATTAGCGCCATGGCAAAAGCCGTCTTCTTCGACGTGGGGCACACGCTGCTCTTTGCGGACCCGCCCGTACCCGATGTGTTCACGCGCGTGGCGCGGCGCAGGGGATACGACATAACCGTGCGCGACGTAGAGCCCTGCATGGCCGACGTTAACGCCTACTATCAGGAAGAATACCTTCGCGATGGCGATTTCTGGTGCATTCACGAACGCGCCGTGCAGATTTGGCTGGACATGTACACCATAATGGCCGACTACTGCGGAATAGCGCAGGGCGTTCCCGAACTTGCCCAAGCCGTGTATGACGAGTACCTGGACGCACGCAACTGGAGCGCCTACCCCGACGTCGAAGCTTGCCTGAAGGGGCTGAAGCGACGCGGCTTTCAGCTGGGGATCATATCCAACTGGGATGCTACTCTTGAAGGGCTCGTGCGCGATTTGGTCCTTCTGCCCTATTTCGACGACGTGGTGGCCTCGGCAACCGTCGGCTATCGAAAACCCGACCACGTTATCTTCGAGATTGCCCTGGAGCGCATGGGCGTGCGCGCAGACGAGGCCGTGCATGTGGGAGACCTTGCCGAGGCCGATGGCGAAGGCGCCACATCTGCGGGAATCCATCCCATCATCATCGACCGCGCCGGCGTGGTCGATGATGACCGGTTCCAAAAGATTTCCGTGCTCACCGACCTGGTAAGCCTGCTATAGAAACGTTGCAAGAGCGCCGATTGGTGCAGTCTGGCTCAGCTCCGCAGGGCAAGCGCCGCTCGGGGAAACGGGCTGCTGGTCGCGAAACGCACGCTTAGCCGAAACCTCGGGCGGCTTCACTTCAATACGGCGTGCGTGCGGTCTATGGGCGTGCGCGTCGATCCGCTCGGATGGCTCGTCTCCCCCGCTTCCGCCCGCGAACGCGAGAACTTGCAACCGGTAACGCGGTCCTTCCCCGCCCCCTTCGACTCATAGAGGTTCATGTCGGCTTGGCGAATCATCAAGCGCAGATCGCTTTGGGCCGCAGGTTTCCCATATACGTAGCCGGCGGAGAAATGGACGGGATCCTCGGAGCCTTCAACGGTAATTTCCCGTATGCGCTCGCGCAGCTCCGCCGTCTTTCGCTCGAAATCCGCCGGGGACATGCCGGGGCTGATAGCCAGGAACTCGTCGCCCCCGTAGCGATACACGCACTCGGGCGAGCAGCATTCCATGAGCTGGCTGCCAATGCTGTTCAGCACCTTGTCGCCCGCTGCGTGGCCGAAGGTGTCGTTGGCGTGCTTGAAATCGTCGATGTCGAGCATCATCACGCACAAGTCCTTGCCCACATAGCCTGCGAAATCGCGCCTGAGCGCAAAGCGGTTGCGCGTGCCCGTAAGCGAATCGGTTGCGGAAGCCTCTTCCAGTTCGTGGTTATCCTCCTCCAGCACGACGGCAATTTCCTCCAGCTCGCTGAACGCCTTCGTCTCGATTTGGCGCAGCGACGACACGAACAGGGCCGTGACGAACACGCCGATGGCGGTCACCCCCACCTTGGTTGCGTTCTCGTAGGTGAAGGTGACGAAATCGTGCTCGGTGGAAAAGAAGAACATCGTGTACCCCAGCATCGCAAGGGCACCCGTGACGCCGCCGGCTATCCCGAACACCGCCGAGCACACCACGAGCCCCGCAATCAGTATCATGTTCGGATTGGGTATGTTGAACGCGTACACGCACGCTATGAGCGCGCCCATGACGGCTGCAGTCGCCACTATGCCGAAAGGCAAGGACGGGCTGAATTTCAAGATGCTTCGCGTGTTTCCCAATTGAGACCATATATGTGATTTTTTCGCATGCGACAAACTAGTCATCATGTGCTCACCCTATAACATAGCTCTGACCAAATCCGTGTGCACTTCACTAGGCTTGGCGACGTCGCACGGCAACGCCGTCCAAACGCATAGCATTTAATATACACTAACTGCCATCACCGCTGCAGATTTGTAAAGCACATGACGAATAAAAGCTAACGAATCATGAGAGGAACAGCTTTCCCAGCTCATGCTTGTGCGTGAAGAGCAAGAGGGGGCAGCAGGCGCGCCCTGCGCCTACGAGCGAACGGACTGCAGGACAAGCTGCTCTGCCGCCTCGGGTTCCATGGGACGCCCCCACAGGAAGCCCTGGATGTAGTCGCAGTCGATGGAGCGGAGCGTTTCCACCTGCTCGAGCTGCTCCACGCCTTCCGAGATTACGGAGAAGTTCATCACGTGGCCGATGCTTATGATGGCCGCCACGTACTGCTTGGAGGATTCGGACTGGTTCATCTGGTCGATGAAAGACTTGTCCACTTTCAACGTATCCGCCGGGAAGCTGTTCAGGTAGCTCAGGGACGAATAGCCAGTGCCGAAATCGTCGATGGCTATCTTTATGCCCATGTCCTTCACTTCCTGGATGCACTGGAGGGCCTTCTCGGCGGAATCGATCATAATCGATTCCGTAATCTCTATCTCCAGCTGGTTCGCGGGAACTCCGCAGGTATTCAGCACCTGCCGCACCTCGTCCAGGAAATCGTTCTTCATAAGGTGCTTCACCGAAACGTTCACGCTCAGCGTTATGTTGGTGCCGGTCTTCTTTATCAAATCGCCGAAGAACAGCGCGGATTTCCTGAAAACGGTATTGTCTACTTCGTCGATGATGCCCGCGTTCTCGGCTACGGGAATGAATTCTGCGGGAGATACGAAGTTGCCCTCGTCGTCCTTCATGCGCGCAAGGGCCTCGAAGCCCACAAGTCTGCGCGACATGTCGTACTGCGGCTGAAGGTGGAAGCACAGCGTATCGTGTTCCAGCGCCATTCGCAGCTTGCGCTCAACCTCCAGGTTGTCCTCTACCCGCAGCAGCGCGGGGTCGTAGCGGCAGATGCGCTCGCCGGAGCCGAGGCGCTTGGCCTCGTGCGTTGCTGCGTCCACATGCGACATCAGCTCGTCGCCGGTGGCGGCGTCCGTGGGGTATTCGGCATATCCGATGCACGCCGAAAGGTAGAAATCGCAGTCGTCAACGGTCATCTTTCGCTCCAGGGCAGACTCGTAATACCTGATGGTGCGCATGACGTCCTCTTCGGAGCGGTACTCGCGCATGATAAGCGCGAACTCGTCCCCGCCCTGGTATGTGACGAAATCGACCGTTCCCGAAGCGCTCTCGTTGGCGGCGTTCGCGAAGCGCGACGCCGCCTCCACCAGCACGTCGTTTCCCGTCTTGGGGCCCAAAGTGTTGTTGATGCTCTTGAAGTTGTTCAGGTTGAAGCACGCTACCGCGAACTTTTCGCCGCGTTGAACCAAGTCGTCCATAAGCTCGGAGCGGGCAAACCTGTTCGGCATGCCCGTCATCCGGTCGGTAATCGCCTGGTCCACGATCCTCTGCTGGTACCTCTTAATCTTGATGTTGTTCCTGTATATAAGCACGACAGCGACGATGGTGAAAATGTTGGTGAACACGCCCGGTATGCTGGTGAAGTTACCCGACTGTATCATGCCGATGATAAGGCTGGGAAACTGGGAGAGCAGGATGACCAGCGACACCACAAAGCCCGGCTTGCCGTAGAACAACACGAGGAAGATGATGCTGAGGTTTGCGATGGACGAGAAAGCGCCGGCCAGAGTGCGGAGGGGCGTCGGCTGCCCCATGATGAACACGACGCCTTCGGAGTGCACCACCAGCTGCGTGACAATCGAAGGCAGCACGTACAGTGCGAGCAGGATGGCGAAACCCACCTTAGGGGCCCTTTTGGCCGCCACGATGTCGTTCAGCGTCTTCTCGACGGTGTTGGGAGAAGATTCGCCAGATATCGCCATGTTCAAATCCCGCCTATCCGTGACCGCCGAGAGCATTGCTTGCCAAGCGATGCATGGCGGTATTCACTATAGCTGTCCAAATAATAGCGCATTATCTGGACTTGTTTCTTATGGAGGTCGTTCAAGTTTGAGCCAAACGGCCCTATTTCGTTACTTTTCACAGCTTAGCCAGCGGCGGGACAGCTCCAGCTTTTACCGCGAACAAGGCGCGGTTTCGGGCCGGGTCTTCGGGCAATGTAAAAGCCCCGAACTCGCGGTGAGTTCGGGGCTCTTGTTTCTGGTGTCGGAGGCGGGACTTGAACCCGCATGCCCGTAGGTGTGGGCACTAGCACCTCAAGCTAGCG
>DMNP01000201.1:0-1905 GCA_003452695.1 Eggerthellaceae bacterium | reverse complement strand
GTCTGCCAATTCCGCCACTCCGACGATTGCCGCTTGCGCAACGAACGCTATTCTACCCGAATATCGTGCGCTTGCAAAGAGCTTTTTAAAACTTATCCGATGCTTCCGATTGTTCCCTGCGGGTACACGAACATCAAGCCGATAAGCGTAAGGAAAAACACGATGCCGAGCACGACTGTAATGCGGTCGAGGTTCTTCTCGACGATGCTCGTGCCCCCCTGGTTGCCGTAGAACGAGCTGGAAATCATGTCCGAAACGCCCGTTCCCTTGCCAGAATGCAGCAAGATGAACACGATAAGGCCCGCACCCGATAGGAACAACAGGACCAGCAAAACTATAAGCAGCGGATTCACGCTTCACACTCCACTTCTGTAATCGAATAACGCAACCCTGTAATTATACGCATATGCATCGGCGCATCGCGAAACCCATAGATGATTCACAATCCCGAATATGCGGGCATCGCGTTTCGCGGCCGGGCCGTTGGCCTGGTCGCGGAACGATGGATGACTGCGGGCCGGCGAGGCCGTCCCGCCATTGGCGCTATAGACAGGCCTCGATAAGCTGCACGAAGGACTCCGCCTTCAGCGCGGCGCCGCCGATCAGGCCGCCGTCGATATCGGGCTGGGCAATGAGCAGCGCAACGTTTCCGGGGTTCATGGATCCGCCGTACAGCACGCGCATCGCATCTGCCACGTCCTGGCCGAACAGCTCGGCAAGCGTTGCGCGAATGGCCGCGCACACTTCCTGGGCCTGTTCGGGCGTGGCCGTGCGACCGGTGCCGATGGCCCAGATGGGCTCGTAGGCCACCACGCAATCACGGGCAAGCGATGCCTCGACGCCGGCGAATGCGGCACGCACCTGCGCGCACACGAATTCAAGCGTCGTGCCCTCGTCGCGCACTTCAAGCGATTCTCCCACGCACACGATGGGCTTTATCTGCGCGTCGATAAGGGCTTTCACCTTGCGGTTCACGTCCTCGTTCGTTTCGCCGAAATAGCCGCGGCGCTCCGAATGCCCGACGATGCACCAACCGCAGCCGATTTCTCCGAGCATGGCGGTGGATATCTCGCCGGTGTAGGCTCCCGATTCCTCCCAGTGCACGTTCTGGGCTCCAACGCCGATGGGCACATGGTCGAATTCGAACACGGTCAGCGCCGGCTTCAGGTCCACGAAGGGCGGGCACACCACCACATCGCAGCCATCGCTCCAACGCTCTTCGTACTGGTTCGATATCTCCTGCGCCAACACGACGGCCTCGCCGATCGTCTTGTTCATCTTCCAGTTCCCCGCCATAAGGGGCCTACGGGCCATCTTCATCATCTCCTTGTGTCGAATGGGCATGTTGGGCCCGCGCATCGCCCTCCTGCAGGGATGCGCGGGCAAAGACGTAGTTTAGCCCAGGGCCACGACGCCGGGCAGTTGCTTTCCCTCGACCAGTTCCATAGACGCGCCGCCGCCCGTGGATATGAAGGTCATGCGGTCTGCAAGGCCGAACTTGTTCACCGCCGCCACGCTATCGCCGCCGCCGATGATGGTATCGGCTTCGGCGTTGTCGCCAACGGCAAGCGCCACGTCGCGCGTGCCTGCGGCGAAGGCGTCCATTTCGAACACGCCCATCGGGCCGTTCCAGAAGACCGTGGCGGCCTTCTGCACTGCGTCGCAGTACAGCTTGATGGTCTCGGGGCCGATGTCCATGCCCATGCGGTCATCGGGGATCTTGTCGGAGTCGACGACCTCGCCCACGGCGTCGTCGCCGAAGTGATCGGTCACGACGTTGTCGACGGGCAGGAGGATCTTGCAGCCCTTGGCCTCGGCCTTCTCGAGCATCTTGCCGGCAGCCTCGACCCAGTCGGGCTCCTGCAGGCTGGTGCCCACGGTGTAGCCCTTGGCCAGGAAGAAGGT
>DMNP01000067.1 GCA_003452695.1 Eggerthellaceae bacterium | reverse complement strand
GCAACAACATCTGCAACTGCATGATGAAATGGTACGAGAACCTGGGCCGTGCGCTGAACATCCCGGTCATCATGATCGACATCCCCTACAGCAACGACTACGACATCGACGACAAGCGCATTCGCTACGTAGGCGCGCAGTTCCGCGCCGCCATCGCGCAACTCGAAGAGATAACCGGCAAGAAATGGGACGAGCAGAAGTTCCAGGAGGTCTGCCGCCGGTCCAGCGAATGCGGGCGCCTATGGCTGGAGGCGGCCAGCTACACGAACTACAAGCCATCGCCCGTGAACGGCTTCGAGCTGTTCAACCACATGGCGGTGGCAACCGTGGCGCGTGGGCGCCAGGAATCGGTGGATGCCTTCCGCATGCTCATCGACGACTACCGCAGCTTCGTGAAGAACAACGAGTCCAACTGGCACGCGCCCGAGAACCACCGCATCATGTTCGAGGGCATTGCCTGCTGGCCGTACCTGCGCGCCACGCTCACCCCGCTGAAGGAAGCAGGCGTGAACACCACGGCCATGGTGTACGGGCCCGCGTTCGGCATCACCTACGACACGTTCGACGAGATGGTCGAGGCCTATTGCAGCGTGCCCAATGCCGTGAACCTGGAACGCTCGGTGGAGCTGCGCAAGAAGGTGGGCGCGCAGGGCAAGGTCGAAGGAGGCCTGGTGCACATCAACCGTTCGTGCAAGATGTGGTCGGGCTTCGCGCCCGAGCTGGCGCGGCGCGTGTCCGCCGACCTGGGCGTGCCGATGATAACGTTCGACGGCGACCAAGCCGATCCGCGTAACTTCAGCGAGGCGCAGTACCAAACCCGCGTGCAGGGGCTGGTGGAGATCATGGAATCCGCGAATCCCGCGGGCACGGGCAAGGGGGAATAGCGATGACGGATATACAGACGATGCTGAAGGCCTTCGAAGACGTCGCCTCCAACCCGCATGCCCAGCTGCAGAAGCATTTGGAAGCCGGCAGGCGCGTCATCGGCGTGGGGCCGTACTACGCCCCCGAAGAGCTGGTGCACGCAGCTGGCGCCGTGCCCTTCGGCGTATGGGGCTGCATGGGGCCGGTGAACGAGGCGCGCAGGTACTTCCCGCCGTTCTACTGCTCGCTGTGCCAGACCACGCTGGAAATGGGCCTGACGGGCATGCTCGACGGGCTGTCGGGATACATGACCACGGCGCTCTGCGACACGCAGCGTGCGGCGTCGCAGAACTGGCGCGCGGGCGTGGGCAACGACATTCCGCTCATCTTCGTGTCGCACCCGCAGAACCGCAAGACGGCTTGGGGGCGCGATTACGCCATCGAGTCGTATGCGCAGGTGGCCCACGAGGTCGAGGAGTGCGCGCACGGCATCATCGACGACGAGAACCTGGGCGCCGCCATTGCGCTGTACAACGAATGGCGTGCCGCCATGCGCTCGTTCGTGCAGCTCGCGGGTGCGCATCCGGCGCAGGTGGGCGTGCAGGCGCGTCACGCGGTCATCAAGGCCGGCTACTTCATGGACAAAGCCGAGCACCTGTCTGTCGTGCGCGAGCTGAATGCCGCGCTCGAGGCGCTGCCCGAAAGCACGGCCGGCTACAAGCGCGTCGTGCTCAGCGGCATCTTCGAGAACATTCCGGCTATTACCGCCATGCTCGACGAGATGGGCTACGCGGTCGTGGCCGACGACCTGGCCAAGGAAAGCCGCGCCTTCGCCCTGTGCGTGCCCGAAGACGAGCCGCCCCTTCGGGCGCTCGCCGATGCCTGGTGCGCGCTGGATGCCGACCCGCTGCTCTACGATCCCGAGAAGCTGCACCCGCAAAAGGTCGTGCAGTTGGCAATCGATGCGCAGGCACAAGGCGTCGTCCTGCTGTTGGCCAAGTTCTGCGACCCCGAGGAATTCGACGCGCCGCTCGTGAAGGCGGCCTGCATGGAAGCCGGCGTTCCCTTCCTGCAAATCGAAGTGGACCAGAGCACCGAAACCTACGAACAGGCCCGCACCCAACTGGAAACCTTCGCGGACATCCTGGCGGCCTAGACGACTCTTCGTTCGCCGGGGAGCGAGTCGGGAGAACGGTTCTCCCGACTCGCTCGGGCGACCAATGCTGCGTAGGCGCGTTTCCCGTTGGCAAGCGCGCCTCTATCTCGTTGGTTGCCCGCATGGGCGAAGCCGCGCACGGCCAAGCACCGGTTCGGCAACGCCCGCGGTTAGCACCCCACGTACCGCCAAAGGGAAGGCAGGGGATATGGCAAGCGAATACTATTTGGGAATAGACGTGGGGTCCACGGCGTCGAAGTGCGTGGTCGTGAACGAGCGCGGCGAAATCGCGGCGCGCGGCCTGCATGCATCTGGTGCGGGCACGGTTGGGCCGCAAGCGTGCGTGGAACAGGCCATGGCGCAACTGGAAGGCGTGCGCGACGTGGCCGACTTGGCCGCCACGTGCGCCACGGGCTACGGTCGGCACCTGCAGGAATGGGCCGACTCGCAGGTGTCGGAGCTGTCGTGCCACGCCAAGGGCGCCGCACGCCTGTTCCCGGGCGTGCGCACGGTCATCGACATCGGCGGTCAGGACGCCAAGGTGCTCTCGCTGTCTGCAGACGGCAAGCTGGCGAACTTCGTCATGAACGACAAATGCGCCGCCGGCACCGGCCGCTTCCTCGACGTGATGGCGGGAATCTTCGGTTGCGCTGTTTCCGACCTGTCCGATCTGGACCGCCAGAGCACCGAGGTGGCCCCCATATCGTCCACGTGCACCGTGTTCGCCGAATCGGAAGTGATATCGAAGCTGGCCGCGGGAACGCCCATCCCCAACATCGCGGCCGGCGTGCACGAATCGGTGGTCGAGCGCACCTACGGCCTGGCCAAACGCGCCGGTATCGTGCCCGCCGTGGCCATGACGGGCGGCGTGGCCCTGAACGCCGCTTTGCGCGACCGGCTGCAACAACGTCTCGGCCACTCCATCGTCACCTGCCCCGATGCCCAGTTCGTCGGAGCCTACGGCGCCGCCCTCTGCGCCCTCGGCCGCCGCTGATAGGAGGGCGATTGCCCCGGAGATGCCCCTGCCGGCCGCGAACCGCGCATTTCGTGCAATCTCATGCATTTTCGCGTTGCCGCTGCATCAGATTGCACGAAATGCGCGCTTTTTCACGAGCCGCGTCGGCGTTTTCCCAGGTCGCATCTTTCAAGAGCTCCCGCAAACCGCGCATAACGTGAAATCTGATGCAGCCGCCGAGCGAAATTGCATCAGATTGCACGAAATGCGCGGTTTCGGCTAGGCTGGCATGGCTATGGAAACAGAGAATCGGCCGGTGCACATCCTTGCGGGGCTCCACCTCGGCCGCCATGGATCAGTGGGTGCGTCCTCGGTGGGGTCCACCTCGGCCGCCATGGCTCCGCGGGCGCAGAAGCAGGCGGCCAGGCCTCGCACCTCGGCCAGCCCGGCTGGGTTGCCGCGCCAAACTAGGCACATGAACGTTTTGCCTAGTTCGTTTTCACCTGCGATTCGGTACTGTTTAAAGTGTTGAAACCAGTGCGTGCAACGACCGAGGTGAAAGGGGTTCAGATGAACATCGTCGTCGCTGTAAAAGT
>DMNP01000317.1:268-2751 GCA_003452695.1 Eggerthellaceae bacterium | reverse complement strand
GCCTGCGTCATCGCCATCGTGCTCTGCTCGGTGTTCGTGCAGTACGACCCGGCCAACGCCAACTTCATCCTGTACGTCGTGCTGATGCTGCTGTTCGGCTTCTGCCTGAACTACGCCATCACCGCCGTCCAGCCGCTGATGCCCGAGTCCTACCCGACCGCCATCCGCAACACCGGCGTTGCCTGGTGCCAGGCGTTCGCCCGCTTCGGCGGCTCCGGCTCGTCGATCGTGCTCGGCGCCTTCGCATCGGCCTTCACCATGGCCAACCCGGCCCTGAACAACCCGGACGCCGTGGCGGCTGCCGCCGCCTCCGGCAAGGAGCTGGCGGCCGTTATCCCGGCTTGGTCGACCGTCGTGCTGACGCTGATCATCCCGTTCGCGCTGGGCTTCGTGTGCACGCTGCTGTTCGTGCGCGAGACCGGCGGCAAGACCATGGACCAGCTGGCCGCCGAGGCGTCGCAGGACGACGGCGACACCGGCACCGCCAAGTTCGGCATCATGATGGTCATCGTGGCGCTGCTCGCCATCCTGTGCATCGTCATGCCGCTGCTGCCGCCTTCGATGTTCGGCGGCGTACCGTTCTCGCGTTCGCCGATGGCGCTGCCGCTCATGGCAACCGGCATGCTGCTGCCGTTCGCGTTCTTCTTCATCTTCGCTGGCCCGCAGGCCATCAAGAACCGCTAAGCGGAAAACCCGCAAAGCGCAGAAGAAGCGCACCAAGCACGAAGAGAGCCCCCGACATCGGGGGCTCTCTTTTGCGCTGGAACGCTTGGAAGATAGTTGGAAAGCGCTTTCCGTATGAGGGACATCTTCCCAACCACGATGAATTTACTTGCCAAAAGGGGCGCATTCTGCTCTCCCGAGGCAGGGATTGATGGAAAGGAATCCAACGGAGAGCAGAACCCGTTGTCGCAATGGGCAACAATCCTCGTTGTCGACGCATCGCGCGATGCAATTCGTTCGCCTGTGCCAGGCGCGCCGCACAACGGGTCGTGGCGGCGCTGCAGCCAAATAGATGCTAGGGGACCGAATTTATGCCGCGGCGCGACTCGCGGGCTTCGGATGCACGGGACTGCAGATCGCGATTAGCGTACCCCCATGCCATAAACTGCGCGTGAACGGCTTGGGTGGTATGTGTTCATGCTGGCGATACGCCCCAGGGCAGCCATCCCAAGGCCCCCAGCTGGTTGGCGGCTGCATTGGAAGTGGCAACAAAAAAACGCCGGCCCGAACGAACCGGACCGGCGCTTTCGCACGTGAAGGCTGGCCATTGGCCAGCGGCGGCAGCTACTTGATGGTAACGGCGGCGCCGGCTTCCTCCAGCTTGGCCTTGATTTCCTCGGCCTTGTCCTTGGCAACGCCTTCCTGGATGGCCTTCGGAGCGCCCTCGACGGTCTCCTTGGCTTCCTTCAGGCCCAGGCCGGTAATCTCGCGCACGACCTTGATGACGGCGATCTTGTTGTCGCCGAAGCCCTCGAGCACGACGTCGAACTCGGTCTTCTCTTCGGCGGCAGCCTCGCCACCGGCAGCCGGGCCGGCAACGGCAACAGCGGCCGGAGCGGCGGCGGAAACGCCGAACTCTTCCTCGATCATCTTCACGAGCTCGGAAGCCTCGAGCAGCGACATTTCCTTCAGTGCCTCGATAATCTCTTCTTTGGTGGCAGCCATATCAGCTTTCCTTTCGTTATGCGGCGAACCCTTCGTTCGCCTTGCGGCCTTGCGGCCTGCCTTTACTTATGTCGTTCATGCGGCCCGCGCGCCTGCGCGTTCGGGCCACGTGTGCGGGACAGCGCGGCAAGCAAGCTTGCAGCGCAGCCGCCCTGGCTGCGCTAGGCAGCCTTCTGGTCGGCAATCTGCTGAATCTGTCGCGCAAGGCCGCTCGGCACGCCGTTGATGCACACGGCAAGGCCACGGGCCACGCCAGAGATTGCGCCGGCGATCTGCGCCAGCAGCACCTCCTTGGAAGGCAGGGAAGCAATGGCCTTCACTTCCTCGGCAGTGACGAACGCGCCGTCCATCATGCCGCCCTTCACCTCCAGATTGCTGTTGTCCTTCGCGAACTCGGTAACGGCCTTTGCGGCAGCCGCCACGTCGCCAGCGCAGAACACGAATGCGGACGGACCCTCCAGGATCTCGTCCATGTTCGCCAGTTCCAGCTCGGCCAGAGCCTTCTTCATAACGGTGTTCTTGTACACCTTCATGATGGAACCGGTTTCGCGGATGGAGCGACGGAGCGCCTCGACCTCTTTCACGGTAAGTCCGCAGGCATCGACGACCCACATGGCGCTTACGCCTTCCAGGTCGGCCTTGATGTTCTCCATCATCTCGATATTGCGAGCATTGGGCATTTGGTTGCACCTCCTTCGTTTCCAAATCGTGTTCCGCACCTTCAGGCAGAATCGATTCGAAAAGAAACGACCCCTGCCGTCCAAAGACAGCAGGGGTCGCACGCAATCGATCGGTACAACCACCTCGGCGGGCCG
>DMNP01000317.1:0-184 GCA_003452695.1 Eggerthellaceae bacterium | reverse complement strand
TACCAGCTGTCTTCGGTAGCGGAACGTTTTTACCGTTCGCGCTGCTAAAATGCAGCCGTACCATAGTACCCGCTGGCACGCCCCTTTGCCCAAATTCGACCGTTTCTCCATGTGTGTCGGGGGCGGCGGGTGTGTCAGGGGGACGTGTGTCAGGGGGACGGGGGCACCGACACACCGGTGGTAT
>DMNP01000031.1 GCA_003452695.1 Eggerthellaceae bacterium | reverse complement strand
GCAGCTCCACGTGGTCGCGCTGCACATCCCACGTGCGTTTTCCCATGGCTTTGGAATTGGAGAAGGTGGGCGGATCCACGAAGACCAGGTCGAAGCGCTCGCCCGTGCGTCGCGCTTCGGTAATCCAGCGCATCACGTCCGCCTTCACGAAGGAATGCGCGCCGGCTTCGAAGCCGTTTGCCGCCATGTTCCGTCGGGCCCAGTCCAGGTATTTCTGCGAAAGGTCCACCGTCGTGGTGCTGGCCGCCTTTCCGGCAGCGGCGTACACGGATGCCGTCCCCGTATATGCGAACAGGTTCAGGAACCGCGTGCCGTGCGCCTTGTCGCCGATAAGGGCGCGCGTCAGGCGGTGGTCCAGAAACAGGCCCGTATCCAGATGGCTGGCCAGGTCCACCTCGAACAGGTGGCCTGCCTCCTGGATGGTCGTCACGTAGGGGCGCGTGCCGGCGTTGCGGTACTGCGCGCCGCCCTTGTCGCGCACGCGCGTTTTGGAAAACACGTGGTCGGGCCGGATGCCGCACACGACCGGGGCAATTGCCAAGACGTCCTGGAAGCGCCTGCGCGCCTTGTCCGCATCGACCGAGGAAGGTGGCGCGTATTCGGCGATGTGCAGATAGCTATTGCCATGGGCCGTTCCCGCGCCGGTGTACCAATCGATTGCCACGGCGTAGTCGGGCAGGTCGGAATCGTAAATCCGATAGCACGAAATCCCCTCCCGGGCCGCCCATTTCCGCCGTTCCTTGAACACTTTGCGCAGGCGGGCCGCAAACTGCTCGGATGCCTGCTCGAGCACGTCCACGGCGTGCGGCGACCCGCCGGCCGAATCGGGGATTTCTATGCGCGTCGTCCCCGCAGGCGGCTGGTCGAAGATTTCCACGCTGGCCTGCGCGCGTCCGCGTCCGATTGCGTGGCGCGCGGTGGGTGCGGTGCCGAAGCGCGCTTCGAGGTTCTGGGCGTCCAGGGCCGCGAAGCGTGCGGTGGGACGCGTTCCCATAACGGTGCATGCTGCCGCAAAGGCCGCTTCGTCTGCCAGGATGTGTGCAGCCGCCCCTGCGCGCGATGTTGCTTCCAGGTTGGATGCGACCATTGCGGCGTGCGCGTGGGAAACTGCCTTGTGCTGCGCTATGAAGCTGCGCATGTCCGCCGCATCGGCAAGCTCTACGCTTACGACCGGACGCATGCCTGCCTGGCGCGCATGCTTGCGGGCACGCGCTATGGCGGGCGATGAAGTGGATGCGCCCACGAACAGCACGCGGTTCTGGTCGGGACGCTCGGACATGGTCATCTCCAATGCGGCGGAGCCTCCCAGGCGCTTCAGCCCGGTTTCGAAGCGCTCGTTCGCTTCGGCCAGCAGTTCGTTCCATGCAGTGCGGTCGAAATGCGCCCAGCCTTCGAATCCCCACTTGTTCCGGCGCAGGTTCGGGGCGCAGTCGCATGCGGCGAGCGCTGCTTCCACGAGCAATATGCCATCGCGGCACGCCGGGTCGATGAAGGCGGCGCCGTTTCGGGCCATGTCCGGCCAGTCGGCGAGGGCGAGCGCCCCTGCCGCAAGCGAACACGCCAAGCCGGCATCGTCCTTCTCGTCGGGCGACAGATACGGGCGGTGGTTGAGCGCCTCGCCCGAAAAATCCAGCGAAAGCGTGGCGCGGTCTTCGCGTATCCGAACTTCGATGGATGCCCGGGGGGCCGCCGTGTCCACCGCAGGCCGCTTGCCGCCTTTGGCGCGCATGTGGTCGGCGACCGCGTCCTTCGTCTTCAGCGCGGTGAAGCGCGTGTTTCGCAGCCCGTCGTTGGTGCCATGAGCCCGCACCGCCATCGTTGCGCCGTCGGCCAGGACGTCTTCCCATGCAATGTCCAGCGCCCCCGCGTACAGTGCATCGCCCGACTTCGCGCTCGTGCGGCCCACGACCAGCAGGATGCGCGATGCCAGGCGCGACCAAAGGCATGCGCGCATTGCGGTTGTCGCGTCGCAGAAGAAGGCGACGCCGCCGCCCAGGGGCCGCACGCGTTCTACTCCGAGCGATTTCAGCTCGTCGGCAAGCGCCCGTTCCAAACCGCCCAGGCAGCTTGCGAAAAATTCACGTTCCATCGTTCATCCTCGTCTCGAAGGACGATGCATTGCCTCGGGGGCAATGCATCGTTGCGCTCTATACGAAAGCAGGGGGCCTGCGCCCCCTGCTTCGCGTTCGTTCCATTCGAAGCGCGGCTAGACAAGCACTGATTTATCATGCTGGCCCAGGCCGCGCAGGGCGGCGCGCTTCGCCTTCAAACCTCAGTTTCCCACGTAGCGAGCGAAGCGAAGCGTTGGGCGCATTCGGTTTTCAGTTGAGGCGCACTCGCCCTGCGCGGCCTGGGCCCGACAGCATAAATCAGCGCTCGCTTAGTCTTCCAGATAGTCCTTCAACTTCGAAGAGCGCGAAGGGTGACGCAGCTTTGCCAGCGTCTTCGATTCTATCTGGCGAATGCGCTCGCGCGTCACGCCGAATTCGCGGCCCACTTCCTCCAGCGTGCGCGGATGGCCATCTTCCAGGCCGAAGCGCAGGCTGATCACCTTGCGCTCGCGTTCGGCCAGGCCGTCCAGCACCTTGGTCAGCTGTTCCTGCAGCATGCTGAAGCTGGCCGCATCGGGCGGGACTACGGCGGCGCCGTCTTCGATGAAGTCTCCGAGCTGGCTGTCCTCTTCTTCGCCGATGGGGGTTTCCAACGAAACGGGCTCCTGCGAAATCTTCTGGATTTCGCGCACGCGCTCGGCGGTCAGCCCCATTTGCTCGCCAATCTCCTCGGGCGTTGGCTCGCGGCCGAGCTCTTGCAGCAGCTGCCGTTGTATGCGCACGAGCTTGTTTATGGTCTCCACCATGTGCACGGGAATGCGAATCGTGCGTGCCTGGTCGGCGATGGCGCGGGTGATGGCCTGGCGAATCCACCACGTGGCATAGGTGGAGAACTTGAAGCCCTTCTTGTAGTCGAATTTCTCGACCGCGCGTATCAGGCCCAGGTTGCCTTCCTGAATCAGGTCCAGGAACAGCA
>DMNP01000054.1 GCA_003452695.1 Eggerthellaceae bacterium | reverse complement strand
CCGCCGCTGTACGTCGTTGCAGACGGCATGGGCGGGCATGCGGCGGGCGAAGTGGCCTCCGAGATTGCGGTGAACACCATTCAGGAATGCGCTCCCGCGCATCCCGACGCCGAAGAGCTGGGCGCAGCCGTGGAACGCGCGAACCGCGCCATTATAAACGCGGCCATTGCCGGCGAAGGGCGCGAGGGCATGGGCACGACCTGCACGGCAGCCATGCTGGAAGAAAACAAGCTGGTCATAGCGCAGGTCGGCGACTCGCGCGCCTATCTGCTTCATGGCGGGAAGCTTACGCAGGTAACGCGCGACCACAGCCTGGTGGCCAACATGATAGAGGCCGGCCAGATTACGAAGGAAGAAGCGCGCGTGCATCCCAATCGGTCGGTTATCACGCGCGCCCTGGGCAACGATCCCACCACGACGCCCGATTTGTACGAGATAAACGTGGAAGAAGGCGACCGCTTGCTCCTGTGCTCCGATGGCCTGACGGCCATGCTGGAAGACGACGAGATACAGGCGGTCCTGAACCGCATCGCCGATCCGCAGCGGTGTGCTTCAACACTGGTGAACGGGGCGATTGCGGCGGGCGGCGTGGACAACGTGACCGTCGTCATCGCCAATATCGAAGGAATGCGGGAAACCAAGCGCAAGCGCATGGCCCTGCGGTCCTGGGTGACCATCGTCGTGGTGCTGGTCCTGCTTGCGGGCATAATCGCAGGCGCGGCCTGGGGCGGCTACACCTATCTGCACAACACCGCCTACCTGGCGGAAAACGATCGGGGCATGGTGGCCGTGTACCGGGGCGTTCCGGGCGATGTGCTGGGATTTACCTATTCAGAGCTCGTGGAAGACACGGACATTCCCGTGGCGGAGCTTTCGCCGTCGGCGGTCGACCGCATCGCGCAGGGCATGCGCGTGAACAGCGTGGACGAGGCGCTGGCGTTGGTCGAGTCGTATCGTCAGGAGCTGGCGGCGTCCTCTGCGTCCTCCGCATCCTCCGAGTCTTCCGCGTCCTCGGCTTCCGCAGCCGCATCGGGCGCGTCGGCAGCTGCGGCGTCGTCGGCAGCGGCGCAGGCGTCTTCGGTGGCTTCCCCTGCAAGCGCGTCGGGAGGGGCGCCGGCAGCATGATAAGCGCGCGTTTCTACATATCGCTGCAGAATGCTCGCCCGCTTGGCGCGGACAACTCGCGCGCCAAGTGCGGCCCGGCGCTGCCCGGCAGATGGCGGGTGACGGCATGACGCGGCGCAACATCGAGCTCATATTGCTGTGCGTGGGGGCGCCGATAGTCATCCTGCTGTTCGCCATGCTGGCCATAAACCAGGGCGAGCGCCTGGGCTGGGAAACGCTCGGGGTTCCCATCGGCCTGTTCGCGGCATTCGTGGTGTCGCATGTGGCAACGCGCTTCCTTGCGCCCGATGCCGACCCCGCCATACTGCCCATCGTGTTCGTGCTTTCGGGCACGGGCATTGCCTTTGTAACGCGACTTGCGCCAAATCTTGCAGTTAACCAGGTAATATGGCTGTTCGTAAGCGTTGTTGCCATGGTGCTTACGCTTGCCGTGTCGCGGCGGTTGGAAAAGCTGGCGAACTACAAGTACACCCTGATGGTGCTCGGTTTCGTGCTGCTGCTTTCCCCATTGCTGCCCGTTGTCGGCACCGAGCACTACGGCAGCCGCATCTGGCTGACGTTGGGGCCGTTCTCGTTCCAGCCGGGCGAGGTGGCAAAGATCGTCATCGTGCTGTTCGTCGGCGGCTATCTTGCTGCGAACCGCGAGATGCTTTCGGTGTTCACGTGGCGCATCGGGCCCTTCAAATTGCCCGACATCCGCACGCTGGCGCCATTGCTCGTAATGTGGGGCATCGCGTTGCTCATCGTGGCATTCGAGAAGGACCTGGGCAGCGCGCTCGTGTTCTTCTTCGTGTTCCTGGCCATGCTGTACATGGCCACGGGCAAGAAGTTCTATCTGATAGTCGGCCTGCTGCTGATGCTCGGGGGCATCGCGGGCGCCTTTGCGCTGTTCGACCACGTGCAGGTGCGCGTGGCCAACTGGATAGACCCCTTCCAAGACCCGCAGGGTGCAGGCTACCAGATGGTGCAGGGCATCTATTCCATTGCGGACGGCGACTTGTTCGGCGTGGGAATCGGCCGTGGCTTGGCCGACCAGATTCCCTTCGTGGAAAGCGACTACATCTTCGCGGCCATCGCCGAGGAATGCGGGTTGCTCGGCGCGGCGGGCGTGCTGCTGCTGTACCTAAGCTTCGCCATCCGCGGCTATGTTACCGCCGCGCGCGCGAAAAGCGATTTCAGCTCGCTCGTGGCCGCGGGCCTGACCACCACCATCTGCCTGCAGGCGTTCATCATCGTCGGCGGCATAACGCGCATCATCCCGCTTACGGGCATCACGCTGCCGTTCATAAGCCAGGGCGGTTCGTCGTTGCTTTCCAGCTTCATCGCCGTGGGGCTGCTGCTGCGTTGTGGCGACGAGGGCACGGGCGTGGGCACGGAAATGACCAACGCCACGTCGTCGCTGCATTCCAACAGCGCGCTCGGGCGAGTGTCGCTTGGCAAGCGCCTTACCACCAGCATCATCATCCTGGCAACGCTGTTCGTGCTGCTCGTTGCCAACCTTACGCTCATTATGGTCGTGCAGGCCAAGGAATACCAGACCATGCCGGGAAACAACCACACCATGGCCAAGCAGGCATCCATAAAACGAGGCAGCATTTCCACCTACGACGGCACCATTCTCGCCCAGAGCGTGCAGGGCGAAGACGGCTCCTACGTGCGCGATTACCCGGCCGGCGACTTGGCCTCGCAGGTGGTGGGCTACTATTCCGAGCAATACGGCACGAGCGGAATCGAATCCAGCTTCAACGACACGCTTACTGGCGATCAGAACTATGCGTCGTGGATGGACGTGCTGAACGCACAGGCGGGCATTACCCAGCCGGGCAACGATGTTGTGCTCACACTGGATTCGCGCGTCCAGCGCGCGGCCCAGGATGCGCTGGCGGGCTACAGCGGGGCCTGCGTGGTCATCGATCCCAAATCGGGAGCGGTGCTGGGCATGGCCTCGGCGCCCACGTACAACGCCGGGGACTTCCGCGCCGTGCTGGATGCGGCGGTCACCGACAGCTCCATAACGTCGCTGCTGAACCGCGCCACGCAATCGCGCTACGCACCCGGTTCCACCTTCAAGACGGTAACGCTGGCCACGGCGCTCGAAAACAACGTGGCCGACGAGAGCACCCTGTTCGATTCTCCGGGCAAGATGGAAATCGGCGGCGGCACGGTTTCCAGCTTCAACGAGAACTCGCTGGGCACCGTGTCGTTGGCAACGGCGCTCATCTATTCGTCCAACACGGTGTTCGCGCAGCTGGGGGTGCAGATGGGCGCCGACATGCTCGTGTCGGGCGCCGAGCGCTTCGGCTTCGACCGCGACCTGAACTTCGATGTGCCCGTGGCGAAGTCCACCATGGGCGATCCCAGCCAAATGACCACCTGGGAAACCGCCTGGGCGGCCGTTGGGCAGCCGGTGGGCGACGAAGCCGAAATCGGGCCCTTCGCCACGGTGCTCGAAATGGCGCTCGTGGGATGCGGCATAGCCAACGACGGCACCATCATGAACCCTTATCTGGTCGAAGGCGTGTACAACGCCAACGGTCAGCGCAGCTATACGGCTCGCCAGAGCGCTTCCATGCAGGCGGTCAGCCCGCAGACGGCGCAGCGCGTTGCCACGGTGATGCGCGGGGTGGTGGAGTCGGGTACGGGAACGCCCGCCCAGATTAGCGGAATGGAGGTGGCCGGCAAGACCGGCACCGCCGAAACGGGCAAGGCAAACGACGACAGCTGGTTCGTCGGGTTCGCAGGACCCGAGGGCAATCCAGAGGTTGTCGTGGCCATCGTGCTGGAAGAGGCCGTGGATAGCGAATATTCCGATAATGCGGCCATGAAAGCACGGGGCGTTTTTGAAACTGCTCTACAAATTAAGGGAGTTTTGTAGGATGATGTTACATGATGATTCGTGTGAGCAAAACAGCCTTTCAACACGAGCACGAAGCATAAAGGAGAATTAAGGTGGCAGGCAACATGACGGGGCGGTTGCTGAACAACCGCTATCTTGTGGGCGAGCGCATCGGCATCGGCGGGATGGCCGAAGTCTACCAAGGCCAAGACAATGTTTTGGGTCGAACGGTGGCCGTTAAGGTCATGCTTCCCCAATACGCCGAAGACTCTGCGTTCACGGCACGTTTCCGCCAAGAGGCGGCCGCGGCGGCCAATCTTCAGAGCCCGTATATCGTAAACGTATATGATTGGGGTCAGGATTCCGACACGTCGTTCATCGTCATGGAATTCGTGCGCGGGTCCGACCTGAAAACGGCCATCAAGCAGCGCGGCGCCATCAACCAGCGCAAGGTGGCCGAAATCGGGTCGCAGGTGTGCCAGGCGTTGTCGGTTGCGCACAACCTGGACATCATCCACCGCGACATAAAGCCTCAGAACATCATGGTCCAGCCCGATGGCAACGTGAAGGTGATGGACTTCG